>JABFWM010000470.1 GCA_013362195.1 Acidobacteriota bacterium | reverse complement strand
ATCCGGCGATAGTAGCGCGCGCTGCCAAACGCGGTCGACGAGAACGCGTTCATCACCAGCGGGTCCGCCGTCGTCGAATACAGGCCCGGGTCGTAGAGGCTGCCGTTGCCGTCCTGCAGCATCTCGAGCGAGGTATCGAACACGACGATGACGGTGGGCGGCACGCGCCGGAGGATCGTCAGCGGATCGAGCTGCGCCGACGCCGTAGCGGTCCAGCCCAGGACCGCCGCCATCACCAGAACGAACTTCCCCGCGCCTGCGTGTCGCCTGCGTCGCATCACTGCACCACCAGTCCGCCGGGGCGGACCCCCATCTGCATGTTGGAAAGGCCTTTGCCAGGCGTCTGCACCGCGGCCTTGCGGGCGCGCTGGTTCAATTCTTCCTGTCCGCGCTGGGCAATCTGCCCGCGCTCGATTTCCGTGCTCGACGTGCGCGCGACGGTCACTTCGATCACCTTCCGCGTTCCCGAGGCGCCGTACGCCTCCGCGTGCAGCGTCAGCGTGCCGTTGGCGTCGGCGGCCGGATTGCCATCGTTGTCTGCCGGGTCGTCGGCGACCCACACCGCCATGTAGATGTTGCTGTCGATGGCGTTGTTGGGCAGCACGTCCTGCATCCTGCCGTAGGAGAACAGCCGCCAGACGGGGTTGTTGGTTCCCCACAGGTTCAACGTGTCGGTCGCTTTCTGCAGGTTGCAGGTGGCCGACAGCAGGTTGATCGTGTTGGCCGTGTTCGGAATCGCCGGCGAGGTGGTCGAGTCGGTGAACCCCGACAGCGTCGACGAGACGGGATAGAACGTGGTCACGCCCGAACACGCCGGTGCAATCGACGTGTTGCCTGCCAGGATGTCGTTCCAGCGCGGGATGAGCAGCAGGTCCTGCACGACGCGCTCGACGGCCGCGTCGGCGGCATAGAGCGCCTCCTGACTGTTGCGGTAATTGCCCGAGATCATCGTCTCGGTGTTGCTGGTCAGGACGAGCGTCATCCCGAGCGCGGTGAGGAGCATCGTCGCCATCAAGGCGATGATGAGCGCCGTGCCGTCTTCGCGCTGCAGCCGGTCGAGGGTCGTCGGTCGGGGCGTCATGATCAGCGACTCAGGTTCATGTTGCGCGGCGACACTTCGAACGACGTCACCAGGTCAGGAATGAACTTCTGGCCCGACACGCTCGTGCCCGGGTTCGCGAAGAGCGTCGCATCGCGGCCGCGCAAGGCGGCGAGCGGCGTCTGAACGCGCAGCGTGACCTTCAGCTTGCGGACCCGGTACAGATCGGCATCGAACTGGTTCGTTCCGCTGCCGCACCACGGTCCGTCCCTGAACATCGCGAGCGGCAGCGGCGCGAGCGACCCGCCGCCGGTCGTCAGGGTCGTCATGCCGGTCGCGGTGTAGTTGCCGAGCGAGTCGTACAGGCAGTTCGCGACGCCGCTCGGCGGCTTCGGCTGCGTCGGCGGATTCGCATCGCCGAAGTACTCGAACTTCAGGCCGACGACGTTGTCGACGACCGGAAAGTCGCCATTGTCGCCGTCGTAGTCGCGCAGCTGACGGTTGGTCGCGTCGAGATAATAGGTGTGACTCTTGACCTGGGTAATGATCGAGCCCGGCCCGTATCCCGACGGGGAGTTGAACATCTGCCCGCGGTGCTGCAGGTGTCCGGCGGCCGCCTGCACGTTCGTCACGGTGAAGGTGTCGAAGTTGCCGCTCGCATCGAAGATGAGCACTTCGTCACCGATATGGAACCCGCACAACTGGTTCGTGTCGGCCGGACAGTTCGCCTGGGCAGCGACCTTCAGCTCCACCGACGTGTCGGGCATCGCGACGGTGATGCTCGTCTGCGAATACGTATTCGGCACGTAGGTGACGGTCAGCCGATCGTCGAACACCGAGGTGGCGGGATCCGGATTCAGCCGGCCGGTGCGCCGGGGAATGATCGGCGCGAAAAAGCTCATCAGCGATCCGGTGACGGCGCCCTGGTAAGGGCCCGCGCCAGCCATCACGATGTCCTTGAAGAGCGAGTCGGTGCCGACGCGCATCCGCTGCTGCATGTCCTGGACTTCGGGCTGGACCTGCGCGCTCGACTGCCCCGGATTCACCAGCTGGAACACCGACCCCGTGACGATCAGCATGATCGCCATCGACACGAGCACTTCGACGAGCGAGTAGCCGCGTTCGCGGGTCATGGCGCTTTCCTCGTGCGGACGGTCGTGAGCATGGCGTCCTCGGTGAGCCGCGTCCGGGTCGTCGACGATCCGCGCAGGCTTTCCTTCGCCGTCGTCGTGACCAGCACGGTCAGGATGAGCGTGTTGTTGGGGTTGGTCGGCAGCGGCTGAATCGCCCACCGCCGGGTGTAGACCGCGCCCGCCGGCGCGTTCGTGGTGGTGGCGGCGACGCAGTTGCCGCGCGCGTCGAGGAAATCGACGAAGCCGCTGGTGTTCGTCTCGAGCACGCCGGAGGGCGACGGATTCAGCCCCCGTCCGGTGGTGTCGGGCGTGCACAGCGTGAGGTTCGTCGTGGTGTCGGTGACGGGCAGGCCGAGACCGCTGGCGTCGTACGAGAAGGTCAGGCCGCGCAGCTGCTCCAGCTTCTGCGTCGCCATCGTGGTGGTCGACACCTGGTGCTTCGCGGCAAGGTTCCTCTCGGTCGACAGCGCGAACATCTGCGCAACGCCCAGCGACACGACGGCGAGCATGCCGGTCGCGACGGCCACTTCCGCGAGGCTGAAGCCGCGCTCACTGCTGAAGGACTTTGCCAAGGCTGTTCACCGTAATGGTTTTCGTGCTGCCGTTCCGCGTCACGGTCAGCGATACCGCCGTGGTGATCGCGGTCGCGGTACCGGTCGTGGCATCCCACGCGGTGCCGTCGGGCCTGAACTCGATCGACGTGGTCGTCACCGTCGCGCTGTTCAACATCTGCCGCAGCTGTCCGTCGTAATTCGGCGTCGTCGACAGATCGGTGTCGGCCGCCGGCCACGGATACGTGGACGCGTCGCAGCGCGTCGTGCCGCTGTCGGCGGTCGTGCCGAGCAGCTCGACGATCCGGTAGTAGCCGGCCGACGGACAGTTGGTGCGGAGTCGAAGCGGCGTGTTGTTCGCGACCGCCTTCATGCGCGCGGTCTGCAACTCGCGCTCCACCGCCTGCGTCGCGTTGGAAAGCTTCGTCGATTCGCTGACGGCGTTCAGCGCGGGCACGGCAATGACGGCGATGGTGGCCCCAACTGCCATCACCAGCATCAGTTCGATGAGTGAGAATCCGCGCGGGTTGGTCGTGAAGACGAACGCCTCCCGTCGCGTCGCCGCGGGGCGTGTTCGTGTTCGGGCCGCGTTCGGACGAGTACGTGAGGCGCCGACTGTGTGTGCGATCCGCCGCATGCCCTAGCGGTTGAGCAATGGTGCTGCCACAGCCGCGGCAGCACGCCTGACGGCAGGCCTAATTCATGGTGCGGCAGGCGCTTACGCGATCGGCGCGAATGTCGATCACAGACCCGTGTGCGGGTCGGATGGGCGCTTTTGTTACGGTTGGTAACAATTGTGGAAGCCCGCCGAGGCGGTGCGCGTCAGGCCAGGGTCGTGCCCGCGACCGGCAGCGTGACGACGAGACGGGTGCCGCCGCCCGGTTCGGGCTGCGCGGTCACGCGGCCGTTGTGCGTGACGACGATCTTCTGCACGAGGGCCAGGCCGAGACCGGTGCCGCGGGCCTTGCTCGTCACGAAGGGGCGGAACATGCGCGGCGCGATCGCGTCCCTGATCCCCGGACCGTTGTCGATCACGCTGATGCGCAGCAGGTTGTCCTCGCGGCTGCCTTCGATGGCGATGTGCGGCGTGATGCCGGCGTCGGCGCAGGCTTCGAGCGCGTTGCGACAGAGATTGCTGAACGCCTGACGCAGCAGGATCTCGTCGCCGTCCACCGCCGCGAATTCCCCGCGCACGTGGACGCCGCCGCCGCGGGTGGTGGCCTCGCCGCGAATCTCGTCCGCCGCGCGCTCCGCGATCGACGCCATGTCCACGGGCGCCAGCGTCAGCTCGGTCGGGCGCGCGAAGTTGAGAAAGTTCGTCACGACCTGGCCGAGCGCTTCCGTCTCTTCACGGATCCCCTGCACGTAGGGACGGCAGTCGGCGGGGAGCCGATCGAGATCGAGGAGCCGCGCGTAGCCGTGGATCGTCGCCAGGCCGTTGCGGAACTCGTGCGCGATCCCCGCGGTCAACTCCCCGAGGCGCGCGAGGCTGTCCTTGAGGCGGAGCTGTTCCTCGAGCTCGGCGATCTCGCTCAGATCGCTGAAGAGACAAATCGCGCCGTGCGCGCGGCCGGCCTCGTCACGGATCGGCGACGCCGTCACCCCGAGATGCGACGTCCCGCCCCCGGCCAGCGCGATCGTGCGCCGGACGATCGGCCGCGCCGACGAGAGGCACTCGTCGACCACGTCGGCCAGCGGCGCCGCGCCGGCGAGAACGTCGCGGAAGTCCGCGGACCATTCCGCCTCGGGCAGCGCGAGCAGCTTGCGCCCGGCCGGATTCAGCGTGCGGACGTGGCGGTCTTCGCCGACGACCAGAAGACCCGACGTCATGCTCGCGATGATCTCGCTGCTCAGGCGCTCGGACGCCTCGGCGCGGGCCTTCATCGCGCGCTCCTGATCGCGGAGACGCTGGACCGCTTCCTCGACGGCCGCGGCCATGAACGCGGTCTCCGCGCCCTGCCCGCGCTCGGCCTTCGCGGCCGCCTTGGCCGCGGCGAACAGCCGCAGCACCGCGAACGCCAGCACCGCGGCCAGCATGCCGACGATCCCGGTCAGCCCGAGCAGGAGATAGCCGCTGCGCGTCACAGGTGTCCGGAATGGGATCCGCGAGGCGCGAGGCGCGGGGGCGTCAGGACCGGGCGCGCACCAGCCGGTGCCGGGCGCCTCTTGATCGGCGGCACGGTGACCGTCGGACGGCCACGTGACATCCGGCAGCTACATGTACAGATGCAAGTACCAATCAAGGATCTGCTCCCCGGCGACGCTCGCAATGAATGCCGCGACCGCCAGCATCGTGCCATACGGGAGCGCCGTGGACATGCCGCCGCGGCGTGAGACCACCACGAACAGCCCGATCAGTCCGCCCATCAGCGACGACAGGATGAAGGTCAGCAGCGTCAGCTTGAGTCCGAGAAACGCGCCGATCATCGCGAGCATCTTCACATCGCCGAATCCCATGGCTTCGACGCCGCGCAGCCGCAGCCAGACCTCGATGATCAGCCACAGCAGTCCGCCGCCGGCCGCCACCCCGGCGAGCGCCATCAGCGGACCGGGCGGAAGAAAGAGGCTGGCCAGCAGCCCCAGCCCGATGCCCGGCAGCGTGATCACATTCGGCAGCAGCTGGTGCTCCAGGTCGATCGCGAACAGCACGATCATCGCGCACGCGAACAGCACCCGGACCACGAAGAGCGGCGTCGGACCAAATGCGTCGAACACGATGACGAACGCCGCCGCGGTCACGAGCTCGACGATCGGGTAGCGGATCGAGATCGGCATGCGACAGGTGCGGCAGCGTCCTCGAAGCGCCGCGTAACTGAGCACCGGAACGTTCTCGTACCACGCGAGCGGCCGCTCGCAGGCGGCGCAGCGCGATGCCGGCCAGACAATCGAGCGCTGCCGCGGGATGCGATAGATGCAGACGTTCAGGAAGCTGCCCACCAGGAGGCCGACGATGAAGACGGCGAGACAGACGAACAGCGGCGTGACGGTGGTCACGATCCGCTGTCCGGCTTCTGTCCCGGGAGCGGGAAGAGCTTCGATTCGGGTGCGACCGTGACGCGGCCGCTGGATGGGTCGAGCACCAGCGGCACGCCCGACGAATCCACCGGGACGCCGGGCACGACCCGCGCCGCGACGAGCCCCGGCCACGTGAGCGGCTCGTTCGGGTGGCCGTCGCGGTAACGCGCGATCCGCGATTCGAGCGCGTCGATCGCGTCCATCGCATCGAGCTGCCGCAGCCGCAGCCCTGCCGAATCCCGCAGCCATGCTTCCTCGGACTGCGCCAGCTGCTGCCACAAGGTGCGCGACGCGCTGCGGTGTCCGCCCTCCGCGAGCGTGACCGCGGCCAGCGGCCGCAGCCACGACGGCGCGCCGGGGACATCGGACGCGCGCTGAAACCACGACGCCGCCGTCTGCCAATCGCGCATGTGCCAGTAGTACACGAAGCCGAGGTCCTGCATGTACTGCCACTTCTGCGGCTGCTCCGCCAGGCCTTTCTGCAGCAGTGCGACCGCCAGATCCGGCCGCCCGGGTCCGCCCGGGTACGGTTCGCCGAGGAAGATCGCGCCGAAGCGATACGCGATGCTGAAGTAGGGATCCAGGCTCGTCGTCAGATCGAGCAGCGGATAGAGCAGCGCGTAAGTGCGCGCGTGGCCCGGCGGCGCGAGACGCTCGCGTCCGAAGTGCTGCAGCGCGCGGATCCAGTACACGTCGGCGGCGAAGCCGTGATAGCCGAGCGCGGCGCGCCTCATCGCCGCGGGCGACCGCACGTACAGCAGGTCGGGACGATCGACGACCGGAGCGGAGACCCGCGCGTCCTGCGCCGCGTGCAGGCCGACGGCCGCCGCGAGGCACGCGGCCGCGGCAACGCCGGAGGCGGCGCGCGTCACTTGAAGTCTCTCCGCGAGAAGATGACGCAGGCGCCGAAGAGCAGCGCAGCGATGTAGACCGCCGCGTACATCGTCGTCCAGGCGAGATAGCCGGCGCTGACCGGGATGCCGTGAACGACGGCCAGCTTCACGTCGAAGCGCGCGAAGTCCGGCAGCACGTAGTAGCACGCCTTGCCGATCCACGCCGCAGCGGGCGAGCTGACGATCTCGTCGAACCGTTTCAGATCGGCGTTGAACTGGCCGACCACGTAGAGGCCCAGCGTGAACACCGCCGACAGCATCGGGCTCGAATAGGTGGAGAACAGCACCGCCAGCGCGGTGACGAGCGCGAGGTCCACGTAGATGAGCGCGATTGCCTCGAGCAGCGCCGGGTCGAGCGCCGGCGCATCCCACGCGCGCTGGATGTTGCCGGGCACGCCGCGCGCCAGGAAGAACAGCACCGTATACAGCGCCACGGTCATGACCACGACGTTCACGAGCAGCGTGAGCAGCAGTCCCGCGTACTTGCCGACGACGAACTCGGCGCGGCGGACGGGCTTGGCGAACAGCGGATACACGCTCCGCCGCTCCACTTCCTTCGACACGAGGTTGATGCCGACGAAGATCGAGATGAAGAGCCCGAACAGCGAGGTCGCACTGAGGCCGAGGTCCTTGATGATCTTGACGTCCTGCCCCGCCGTCAGCTGCCCGATCAGGATCGACGCGCCGACGAGCAGCACGGCGAAGAGCACGAGGTTGTAGAACACGCGATCGCGGATCGACTCGCGGAAGACCGCCATCGCGACGAAGCGCGCGGCGTTCATGCGATCGACCTCGGGCGCGCGCCGTCGCCGATCTCGGCAACCCGCCGCACGAACAGATCCTCGAGGGTTTCGCGGATCGGATTCAGGGCGACGAGCGCGCCGCCGGCGGCCGTCACCTCCGCGAGCAGCTGCTCGGGCCGCCCGTCCGCGGGGATGTCGATCGAGAAGCGATCGCCCGTGATTGGCGTCACCGATCGCACCCGCGGCCGGATCCGCTCGATCACCTGCGCCGGCACCCGCGCGACCACCAGTTCCCACCCGTGCACCGCGAATTCCTGCAGGTCCGACAGGCGGCCGGCGCCGGCCAGCCGTCCCTTCGCGAGAATCGCGACGCGGCTGCAGAGCGCCTCCGCGTCCGACAGGATGTGGGAGCTGAAGAAGATCGTCCGTCCCTGATCGCGCAGGTCGAGGATGAGCGCGCGCACGTCGCGGCGGCCCAGCGGATCGAGGCCCGACATGGGTTCGTCCAGGATGATCAGTTCGGGGTCGTTCAGCAGCGCCTGCGCGAGGCCGACCCGCTGGAGCATGCCCTTCGAGAACCGACGCAGCGGCAACCGTCGTTCGGCGCCGACGCCGAGCCGATCGAGCACGGCGCGCACGCGCTGCCCGCGCTCGGCCGCCGCCATCCCGAAAAGCCGGCCGTAATAGTCGAGCAGCTCCTCGGCCGTCAGGTGATCGTAGAAATAGGGATTTTCGGGAAGATAGCCGATGCGCCGCCTGACGCCGACGTCGCCGACCGGGCGTCCGAGAATCTCGGCCTCGCCGCTCGTCGGAAATACCAGCTGCAGCAGCAGCTTCAGTGTCGTGGTCTTGCCGGCGCCATTCGGACCGAGGAAGCCGAACACATCGCCGGGCGCCACCTCAATCGAGAGACGATCGAGCGCGCGGTAGGGACGGGGACGCCAGAACCCGACCTGAAAGTCTTTCGTCAGCTCACGAGTACGAATCGCGGGCGTGTGACTCAAGGCTCAGGGCTCACGACTCATGGGTGCGAAGGACTGACGGATGTCGGTCGATGCATCGCATGACCTGTACCAGAAAACGGCCCCGGGTCCTGAGCCGTCAGACCGGAGCCGGCCGGCGTCACTTCGCCGCGCCGGCCCTCAATTCCAGTTCCAATGCCTCTTCGAAGTACTGCGCCGGCAGGCCCCCCTTGAGGAGGCGGCCATTTATGAAGAACGTTGGCGTCGACGTGACGCCCAGGACGGCGCCGGTCGACGCATCCGTCTTCACTTCCTGGATCGCCTTCGGGTATTCGGCATCGAAATCTGTAATGCCACCGACGGTTTTCGCGGCTTCCCTGACGGTGGCGGGACTGAGCGTCGCCTGGTTGGCGAAGAACCACGCGGTGAGCTTGTCGAACGTCCCCTTCGACCGCGCCATCACGGCGGCCGCTGCCGCCTCGCACGCGGCAGTATGCACCATCGTCGGCACCGCGGAGTTGCACTGCGGATTCAGCGGATAGTGCTTCATCAGGTACTTCACGCCCCGCGGCTCGTACTTCGCGAGGATCGACTCGTAGGCGTCGTAGGTCTGCTTGCAGGGCGGACACTGATAGTCGTTGAACTTGACCACCAGCACCTTGGCGCCGTCGACCGTGTAGGGCACCTGGACCTTCGGCTGCGTCTCGTACCAGCGCTCGAACTCGGTGCGCTGCTGCGTGTTGAGCGGCGCCGGCGGCGTTCCCGCTGCGCTCTGCGCCCCTTCGTGGGGGAACAAGGCCACGGCGGACGCGGCGCCGCCAATGAACAGCAACGCGACGACGATCGCGAGCGGCGTCGTGACGAGCACGCGCAGATCACGCGACGCGCGCCGGGGAAGACTGGTCATAGGCAAGGAACTCGCTCCTCCGGATACGACGAAGATGCCAATCACCGCGAGATAGGTCGCGACGCACAACGGACACACGGCCTTCAGGACGAACAACGATGCATAGGCCAGATACAGCGCGACGGCGAGCGCCAGCGTGGACGCGGCAAACACGTAGGCGGGCGCGCTGTCGGAGATCCGGCTCTTCTCGCCGCCGCCCCACACGAGCATCAGCACGAAGAGAAAAAAGACGAGACCGAGAATCGCGACCGGCACGCCAGCGAACGATCCGTACCGGCTCAGGTACGCCTGCGTGCAGCTCACGGTTGCGCTGATGTCGCAGAAGCTGCTGTACGCGGGGTTCCTGAGCAGGTTGTAGTGCACGTAGGCGGACGCCGAGGACGCCAGGAGCCCGAGCAGCCCGAATCCGAGCAGCAGCTTGCGCGTGAGTGGTGACACTTGAAGCCTGATTGTACCTGATCCACGCGAACGAGCGGGAGCGAGCGTGCGGCAGGGGCCGGCGGGGCGATACCGGCGGGCCTTACTTGATTTCGGTGCCCTTCCCGGCGTTGCCCTCCTCCGGCATCTTCTCGAGATAGGTGTCGGTGTCCTCGTAGAGCACGCGGTCGGCGTTAATGGCGAAAAAACGATCGCCGCTGAGGCCCGGCGTCGCAGGATCGGCGGTCGCGGCGTAGCCATCGGCCACCGCCGCGCCGTTGCACGCGGGCGGGGCCCCGTCGAGCGGCTTCGCGGTCACCTTGAACAGGTACCCGGACTTCTCGACCTGATCGGCCAACGTGAGATCGGGGCTGAGGAAGGCCTGGCCCGTCTGCGGCACCGGCTGGCCGAGCGCCGGCAGCGACGTGGCGTACTTCTGGCTGCCGCACGTCTGCGCGAACTGCCACTGGGCCGCGGCAATCGATCGCAGCGACGCGATCGCCGACGCTTCGTTGCCCCGCGCGTGCATGTTGCGATACGTCGCGAACGCAATCGCCAGGACGATGCCGATGATGGCGAGCACGATCATCAGCTCGACGAGCGTGAACCCGCGCGGCTCGCCGCTTCCGACGGACGGCAGCAGCGTGGTGGAGCGGCCGCCGTCACGCGGACCTCCGCGGCGCGGCCCTCTCCACACGCACATCCCCATCAACAGCAGCGCGGTCATTGCGGTACCAGTTAGACCGGCGGCAAGGTCGCGCGGTCTGTAGCGAAACCGTATCACGTGGCGCCCCGGCGTCAGGTGGACCGCGCGATAGGCGCCATTGGCCCGCACGATCCCGGCAGGAAGGCCGTCCACCTCCGCACGCCACGACGGATCGTACGAATCGCGCAGGACGAGAAACCCATCCGCCTGCAGCCCCGCTTCGACGACGACCTCGTTCTGGCCGTCCGTGACCAGGCGCGCAAAGGGCGGCACCGGCGCGCCCGCGATCCCGGCCGCCGGGGCAACGAATGGCACGCGCAGTTCGTCGTCCGGCACGGTCGCGTCGAACAGCGCGTTGCGCTGCCAGGCCGCGTCTTCGCTGGTGCTCGCCTGCGACGCCACGAAGACGCGCGTGGCGTCGGGATGGCAGTCCACGACGTCCATGCTCCAGTGCGGCACTTCGGCGACGGGGCGCAGCCACGGCCGCGCGCGCTGCGGCAGCACGCACCAGCGCACGCCGGATCGCCGCAGGAAGATGTCGCGCTCGCCCGCGGTGGCGCGCTCGAACCGGCTGACGAGCGCTTCGTACTCCGCCGGCCAGAGCACGGGAAGGTCGTAGGACAGCGCCTCGCGCACCCGCCATCCGGAGGGGCCCATGGGAAGCTCCGCGTTCAACGCCATCCGCCATTCGACGGCGGTCTCTTCAGTGGGCATGTCCCACTTCTTCGACGCGTCGGGATCGGCGGTGTTCATGAACCCGCGCACGCGTCCGCCAATGTAGACCCGCGACTCGCCGGCGAGGGCGGTGTACCACGGCGGCGGCGTGAGCCTCGCCACCGGCATCGTCAGGTTCAGGTCGGCGTTGGTGATGGCGAGATCCGCGCTCATCGCGGCGACCAGCAGGCAGGCGGCGATGTGGGATCGGGAACCAGCGGACACCGCCACGGCGAGCAGCGTGGCCGCGGCAACGAGCATCGCGGCAACGCGCGCCGCGAGCGGCGGCGCGACGCGCAGCAGAAAGGACGTGCCCATCACGGGCTCCACGTGGACGCGCGTGGCGAGCGACGCCACCGCGCTCTCCGCGGCCGCCGGTGCGAAGAGGGCGAGCGCCATCGCCAGCGCAACGAGCGCCGCGATCGTCACACAGCCGATCGCGACGATCTTCACCCGCGTCCGCATCGCGGGCCGCGCGAGCGCCGACCATCCGTCGGCCGCCAGCGCCGCCACGGCAAACGTCGTGACCACGAGGTACTTCACCGGAAAGCGGAAGTACGTGAGCGGCGGGAGCAGACGCCGCAGGAACGGATAGAACGGCGTGTAGCCGCCCATGGCGGCGGCGAAGAACAGCAGCGCCAGCAGCACCCACACGAGGTTCCGTCGAGGGCGCGCGAGCGTACCGGCGACGGCGAGCGCCAGCACAATCGGGCCGACGTAGATGGAGTGGTAGAACGGTTCGCGGCCGCTGTTGAACGGCGCCATCCAGGGCATATCGGCGAGGAACGCGTGGTAGTAGTTGCCGAAGAGGTGCGGCGCCACCACTTCGAGCGCGGCGAGCGGATGCAGCGACCAGAAATCCGGGGTCGTGCTGCTGCCGCGATCCGCCCGCACGCCGGCCATCATCGTCGGCCACAACTGGACCGCGGCGAGCAAGGCGCCGAGCAGGAGGCCCGCGGCGACGCGCGCCGCGGCGGCAGCGCCGGGTGTGATGACCCGGCCTGCGAACGAACGGTTCGCGGCCCGGCTCGCGCCCGCGCCTCGCGTGTAGGCCGGGTCTCGCTTGTAGGCCGGGTCTTGGTTGTAGGCCGGGTCTTTAGACCCGGCCTCCCCGTCGGCCCGGTCTCGGTTGTAGGCCGGGTCTCGCTTGTAGGCCGGGTCTCGGTTGTAGGCCAGGTCTTTAGACCCGGCCTCCCCCCCTTCGCGCCAGCACGCGTAGGCGACCGCCATCACGCCCGTCGCGGCGAGCGTCACCGGCTCTCCGCTCAACGCCTGCAACGCGACGACGAGCGCGAGGACGGCGACGCGGCGCACCGACGCCATGTCGATCACACGATCGGCCGCGATCATCACGAGCGGCATCGCCGCGACCGACCACGACAGGTTCGGCGCGTTGAGCATCGAGACGATCGGTCCCGACAGTCCGAACGCGATGGCGCCGGCGGCCGCCGCGGCGCCACCGTGCGTGCGCCGCAGGAACGCGAACATCCCGAGGCTCGCAATCGGGAGCGGCAACGCGACCCACAGGTTGAAGGACACCAGATCCGACGGCAGCAGCCGGATCGCCAGCGTCACCGGCATCGCCACCTGATTGAGGGCGTCGGCGATCGCCGACTGCCCGGCGGCAACATACGGATCCCACAGCGGGAGCGCGCCCGAGAACACCGTCTGACGCAGCCAGAGGTGCCGCGACCAGAAGAAGAACGACAGGTCGCGGACGAAGAAGATCTTCGAGAGGGTGAAGACGCCGGCGATCGGCACGACCGAGAGCGCCAGCACGAGCGCGGCCCAGCGCGATCGAAGCACGCCCTGCGATCGGAACGTCCGCTCGATCACGTCGTCGCTGTCGTGGCTGCCACTCGGGTCTGGCGGACGCGGCGATCGACGAGGCACCACGCGACGAGCGCGAGGGCGGCGGCGGCGGACACGGCCGCGCCGAGATACACGAGCCGCGGCGCGTAGCGGAACGTGACGATGTGCTGCCCGCGCGTGACGTGAACGGCGCGAAAGGTGCCGTTCGCGCGCATCAAGGGCGCCGGCGCGCCGTCGACGTCGACCTGCCAATCGGGATCGTAGGTGTCGAAGAGCGCGAGGTAGCCGTCCGCGGGCAGGCCGGCGCGGACAACGACGCGGTTGTGCGCATCCTCGATGATCGCCGCCGACGCGGCAACCGCGGGGCCTTCGACGCCAGCCGCGGCGGGCGGCCGCTCGCTGACGAGCACGCCCGTGCGCGGATCGAAGCGCTCCTGAAACAGCCCCTCGATCTGCCAGGGAATGTCCGGACCGATCAGCGCGTCGGGGACGACCGTGACCCGCGACGCGTGCGGGTTGCACTCGTACACCTTCATCTGTTCCATGGTGAACAGCGAGCCGAGCGGCGTCGCGCCGGCAAACGGCGGCATCGGCAGGATGCAGTAGCGCGTGCCCACGCGATCGAGGAATCGCTGCCGCTCGGCCCGCGTCGCGGCCTTGAACCGGCCCATCACGCGCGAGTACTCCGTCGACCACAACAGCGGCAGATCGAAGGACAACGTCTCGCGGACGCCCCACCCCGACGGCGAGTACATCAACTGGTTCGAGGCGATGTAGCGCGCGTCGGTGGGACGCTCCGCATCGACGACGCGGATGTATTTCGGCGCGTCGACGTCGAGCGGGTTGAGCCAGCCCTCGAGGCGGCCGCCGACGTAGACCCGCTCGTGCGGGTGCGCCCGGACGATCTCCGTCCAGTGCGGCGCGGCGAGCTGGCTGGCCGCGATGGTGGGATTGACGTCCCCGTTCGCCGCGGCGAGATCGACCACGAGCGCGACGGCCAGCACGGCGCGCGCGAGCGCGCGCTCGCGCCGCGCCGAGGTCGCAATCGCGGTGAGCACGACGAACGCCATCACTTTGAGAAAGAGCGTCGTCAGCAGCGGGCGCGCGCGATAGATCAGGTACTCGGCCCCCTGCGTCGGCGCCGGCACGTGCACCGCCTGGGCCAGGTTGAAGAACCAGCGCAGCGGCGTCGCCGGCGCGACCAGGAGCGCGGCGACGAGCACGTAGGCGGCAATCGCCACGGTCATCGCGCACCCCAGGATCACCCGCACCCGCCGCTTCCCCGCGGTCCCCTCCTGCACCATCTGCCAGCCGTACGCGCTGAGCGCGGCCAGCGCGAGTGACGCCAGCGCCAGGTACTTCACAGGGAAGCGAAACGAGTTGAGAACCGGGATCGTGCGCACCAGCCACGGATAGATCGGCGTGTTCGCGCCAAGCGACGCGACGATGGATCCGATCAGCATGACGGTCCAGAAGATCGTCGCGCGCCGCGCCGACGTCGCGCCGACGAGCGCGATGATGACGACCGGCACGCCCACGTACATCGAGTAGTAGAACGGTTCGCGCCCGCTGTTGAGCGCGACCATCCACGCCAGCTCGCGCAGGTACGACGCGAAATAGTCGCCGAAGAAGCGCGGGACGACGAGCTCGATGAGGGCGAGCGGATGGAACGACCAGAAGTCCGCAAAGCCCATGATCGAGCGCACGGAATTGCGGCCGGCGGCCATCAGCGGCGCGAACTGCACCGCCGCGAGCATCACCCCCAGCGTGGTCGCGACCCCCGCGACCACGGCGCGGCCGAACAGCGCGCCGCGCGAGGCGACGAGCTCCATCAGGACATACGCGACCCTCACGACGAGCGTGGCGGCGAGCGTCACCGGCTCGCCGGCGAGCGCCTGGCACCCCAGCGCGACCGCCAGCCACGCGGCATCCGCCGCGCGTCCGCGCGCCAGCACGCGATCCATCGTCCAGAGCACGTACGGGGTGGCCGCGACCGACCACGAGAGGTTCGGGAAGTTCGTCGTCGACACGATCGGGCCGGAGAGGCCGAAGACGATCGCGCCGAGCGCGGCGGGAACGGACGTGACGCGGCGCCGCAGGTAGAGCCATGCCCCGAGCGCGCTGAGCGGCACCGGCAGCGCCACCCACAGGTTCCAGGCGACGAGCTTCGGCAGCGCCAGCCGCAGCAGCAGCGTCGGCGGCAGAAAGACCTGATAGAGCGCGTCAGCCGCGGCGGATTGTCCCGTCGAAGGGAACGGATCCCACCACGGCCACTGGCCGGAGAAGATGGTGCTGCGCAGCCACTGGAATCGCGAGTAGAAGGCGAGCGTGAGATCCCGGACGAAGAACATGCGCGACGTCGTGAAGACGCCGGCGACGGGGATGAAGGCGACGGCCGTGACGATCGTGCCCCACGCCCACCCGGGCCAGCTGCCGGGTGAGAGACGGAACTCGCGGGGTCGCAGCATCACGCCATGTGCAGAGTACTGAAGCGCACGCAAAAACGCGAGGGATGTCCGGGGACATCCCTCGCTCAACACGGAAACCGGCGTGCGGCGCTTACTGAATCGCGGTGCCGCCGGAGGGCGTCGCGGTGTCGGTCATGCCGCTCAGCGTCGCGGTCCCCTGCCAGATAGTGCCGGTCGTGTTCGACCCGAAGAACCGCGTGCCGGTCGAGCTCGACACCGGATCCGCCCACGAGTGATACCCCGACGCCACCGACGTCGAGCCGTTGCAGGCCGTGCCGGTCGCCGACGTGCCGGTCATGCCGACGGTGTAGCCGCTCTTCGTGGCCGTCGCCGACCCGCCCAGGTCGGGGCTGATGAACGCCGAACCACCCGAGGGACCCGTGCCCAGGACGTCGAGCCCCGCCGCATACATCCCGTTCGCGCAGCTCGCCGAGAACGTCGACTGCGCGCTGCTGATGGCGCGCAGCGACCCAATCGCCGACGCCTCGTTGCCGGAGATACGCGCCCGGAGCAGACCCGGCACCGCGATCGCCGCGATGATGCCGATGATCGCGACGACGATCAGCAGCTCGATCAGCGTGAAACCCTTCTGGTTACGAACCTTCATATCGTCTACTCCTGGAATGCCTGCGGGAGCCCCTGTCGTCCGTCTTGTTCAACCCGCGGTGACCAGCTGAAGAGCAACGGCAATGCCAGATCAGCCGGGGCCGCACGCGTGTCAGCAACTGAAAACAGTGGAAGCACTTACAGTGTATCAGACGCGCCGCCGCCGGCTTCGGCCGGTCGAGGGACGACGCTTTTCGTCAGGCGTGAGCTGTCATGAATCGTCAGCCCAAAAAATAATGTCAGTCCAGAAAAGAAGAGGGCCGACCGGTATGCCCGGTCGGCCCTCGAGTGCCGCGGACCCGAGATTGGTTACAGAAACGCCGT
>JABFWM010000346.1 GCA_013362195.1 Acidobacteriota bacterium | reverse complement strand
ATGTCCGAGCGGGATCGCTATGGAATGGTCAAGTCGCCGCGCTACTTCCTCATGTCTGCTGCGGACGGCAAGCCCGAGTCGGTGAACGAGCCCCCCGCATGGCTCGCCGAGTACTGGGCGTGGAAGTCGCACAAATCCGCGCCGGGCGCGGGCCACGTCGAGATCGACATCACCTCTGAAGAGAAGACCATGGCCGCGACCGCGGCGCCGATGGGCGGCTCCCTTGCGCGCGGCGGTACCGCGGATCCCGGCCAGGGCACCTCCGTCGAGGACGCGACGATGCGCGCGCAGCAGCTGCAGAAGCAGCGCGTGATCACGCTGCGCCTGAAGAACGAGGTGGTCGGGGAGTTCATCAACCAGCAGTTCCTGCCCGGCTACACGTTCGGCTGGGCCCCGCGCGGCGCGATGATCGCCTACGGCAACGAGCAGGGCCGCCTCGCGCTGATGGACCAGCAGGGGAACAGGCGCGAAGTCGAGGGCACCCGGGCGGTGCTGCTTCCGGCGTGGTCGCCCGACGGGACGAAAATCGCCTACCTGCAGCGCACGGGGAAGAACAAGTACGAGCTGTGCATCCTGCCGCTCACGGAGTAAGGAGCCGCACTCGCCATCGAGGCCTTCGCGTCGTCCTCGCCGGCGTGTGTGTCGCGGCGATCAGCGCGCAGGAGCCGCCGCCGACGTTTCGATCGGCGGCGGACCTCGTCGAAGTCGACGTCCGCGTGTTCGACAAGGACGGACGCTTCGTCACCGGCCTGAGCGGCGACGATTTCACGCTCGCTGAGGACGGCACGCCGCAGAAGATCGTCAACGCCACGCTCATTTCCGGCGCGCCCGCACCTGGAGTACCCACCGCACCGACAGCCGTCACGACGACGGCAGCGGGACCACCCGTCACGCCGCCGGCGGTATGGCTCTTCGTCTTCGACACGCCGCACCTCTCCGCGTCGACGCTGCCGCGCGCCCGCGACGCGGTGATCCGCTTCATCGCGGAGAAATTCCGGTCCGGCGACATCGGCGGCGTCGTCGTCAACGGCCGGATGGTGAACAATCGCCTGACCTCGGATCGCGAGGAGCTGCGCAAGTCCGCTGCGGACGCGCGATTTCCCGGTGAGGTGCGATCGCGTCAGCTCGAACTGCGCGAGTGGCCGCGCCTGCGCGATCCCATCGAGGCATTCGGCATCGTCCGCGGCGATCGGGATGCGCTGCAGGCCGCCGTCACCCGCGCGTGCAACGAGGATCCGGACGCCTGCAAGCGCGCGTCGCCGGAGCCGCAGGTCCAGGAGAAGGCGCAGCGCATGGTCGCCGAGTACCGCGCCGCCGCACAGGCGACGCTCGGTGTCGTTCGGGCGCTGTCGAAGGGGCTCGCGCGCATGCCGGGGACGAAGACGGTGGTGTTCCTGTCGGAGGGATTCGTCCAGGAGGAGATGGATGGCGATCTGCGGGTCGCCGCCGGCGAGGCGGCGCGCGCGGGCGCGCACGTCTACACCGTCGATGTGCGCGGGTTGAACAGGGGCATGACGTCAGGGCTGATTGAGCAGAAGCTCGCGGACGATCCGGCGGGCGCGGGCGCCCGGTTCGACGCGCAGGAGGATGACACGAACAGCCTGGCGATCGATACCGGCGGTCTGGCGATCCGGAACCAGAACGAGCTGGCGCGGGCGTTCGAGGCGATTCAGCGGGACGCGGCGACCTATTACGTCCTCGCGTACCGTCCGGCGAACGGCACAATGGATGGCAAATATCGCCGTATTTCGGTGACGGTCGACCGGCCGGATCTGCGCGTCCGCGCGCGGCGGGGCTATCTCGCCGTCGCGCCAGCGAAGCTGCTGCTGCCGCGCCCGGAAAGTGTGACAGTCACAGTTCCGGCGGCGGAAAGTGTGACTGTCACCGTTCCGGGCGCCGCCGCCGGCGGCTCCGTCGTGCCGCGTCCCTCCGCGAACGCCGCCGACGCGGTCCGCTCGAAAATCGAGGCCGGCCGCATCGTCCAGCAGCTCCGCGGCGCCGACGAGGGGTCGCCGGCCAGCCCGGCCGAGCGCGGCTGGGCGGCGTATCAGCGCGGCGACGTCGACACCTCGTCCCGCGAGCTGCTCGACGCGGCGAAGGCGCCCGGCGCGCCGCCCTGGGTCCACTACGCCCTCGGCCTGTCGCAGCTCGCGCTCCAGCGGTATCGCGAGGCCGGCCAGTCATGGGAGCGCGTCCGCGCGGCGGCGCCAGCGTTCGAGCCGGTCTACTTCAACCTCGCCGACGCCTACCTGCTGCAGCACGAGGACGGCGCCGCCATTGGCGTCCTGCGCGACGCCGAGCAGCGCTGGCACGCGGACCCCGAGATCGCAAATGCGATCGGGGTGATCCAGGTCCGCCGCGGCGCGCTCGATGCCGCAATCGAATCGTTCGAGCGCGCCACGAAGATCGCGCCCGACGATCCGCTCGCCTACTTCAATCTCGGGCGCGCGCTGCAGATGCGCATGACGAAGTCACAGCGCTACGTCCGCGAGATGACGAAGTGGATCGGCGGCGACGAGGATCGCCGCCGCGCAACCGCCGCGTTCGAGAGATACGTGCAGCTCGGAGGGCCGTTCGTTCCCCAGGCGCGGGAAGCGCTCAGCGCGCTCGCATGGAAATAATGCAGGACTCAGGGCTCAGGACTCAGGCCGGCTCAGGGCTCAGGACTCAGGCCGGCTCAGGGCTCAGGGCTCACGGCTCGGGGCATCGGCCTATGTACCCACCCTGAGTCCTGAGCCGTAAGCCCGTGAGCCGCCCTTAGCGCAGCCGCGTGATCGCCGTCATCCGCCCTTCGGTCGCCTCCAGGAAGAACCCTTCCCACGTCCGCCGGAACAGATCGATCTTCGCGACCTGGCCCGCATCGGTCGATCGTCCGGCGCTGACGAGCAGAATGAAGGCCTGCCGGTGCACCTTCGGCGACTCGGCAGACGACGGACTGCGCGCGCCGTGGATCGCAATCACGTCGTCGACGAGCACCTCGCGCCGCGTGCCGCTGAACGTCACGCCAATCTGCGGCGCGTCCTCGCGCGCCTTCGTCGACACCGGGCTCTCGACATAGAAGAACGACGGCACCGCGCTCGGCGGGACCAGCCCCATCGCATATTGATCGAGCCGGCTGTAGCGCTTCACCGCCTCGATGGTGCGGAACTGCCCGCCGCCGAGATCCTCGATGTCGTTGCCCTCCATGACGGAGGCGTCCGAGTCGAAGAAGAAGCTCCAGTGCGCGAGGTCGCGGCCGAGCAGCACGTCGGATCGCGCGCCGGTGTGATCGCGAAACTCCATGTAGGCGAGCCAGCGGTGGCCGACCTCCTGCCCGATGACGCTCATCGCCGTGTTCTCGCCGAGGAACTTCTGGTTCGGATCGTCGGGGTACTTGCCGATGGAATCCATCACGACGACGGAGCGCAGCCGGCCGCCGCTGCCGAAGTCGTGCGACAGATCGTAGATGTCGACGCCGAGCCCGCGGATCTCGTTCGCGACCGTCAGCTCGTACGCGAAGGCATCGCGGATCAGCCGCTGGTCGGTCCAGATCAGGATCTGATCGTAGTTGTCGGGATGCGTCTGAAAGAATGCCCGCCCGATCGCCACCGTGTCGATCGACGGCGACCGCGCGAAGCGCTCACCGAGCGCGCCGCTGCCGGTGGCCGGCGATGCCACGTTCAGGTTGATCGTGGTGAAGGTACCGGTCTGGCCGGGCGAGAGGCCGACGACGGCGTCGCCCAGCTGAATCGTCTCGTACTTGAATTCGATCGTGCCGTCCGGCAGCAGGGTCGCCTGCGCGGTGACGGTCTGGGTCGTGTCGAAGCCGCGCACGCCGCACCACGTCACCGTGTACTGGTCCGCCGCGGCGTTGACGAACACGCGGCCGGTGCCCGCCGACGGATCGAGGTCGGCGAGGAACGGCGAGACACGCGGGGGCCCGGTCAGCAGGCGCGCCACGTTTCGTTCGGTGCTGGCCTTGTCGGGTTCGCCGAACGTGATGTTGCCGTCCGAGTTGACGAACGCCGTGGTCTGGGTCGTACCGTAGAACGGGAACGCGAATCGCACATCGTTCTGGGCGCTGTCGTCGTCGTTGAGCGTGAGGCGCGTGCCGAGGGTGCTGCGGAAGGTGTTGTCGATCTTCGTGATGGTGTAGGCCGCCGGGCCGCTGCGCGTGAAGCGCAGGCCGCTGCCGGCGATGTCGAGCTGATTGGCGGGCAGCACGAGATTCCCCGTGTCCGGCAGGATCGCGATGTCGCCGATGTCTTCGGCGACCGGCGCAGGAGCCGTGATCGCGCGCGCGCCCGCGTCTTCGCTCTGGCTGCGGACGGAAGCGGCCGCGTCCCTGCGCTGCTGCGCGGCAGCGTCGTGCATCCACAGCGCCTCGAGCGCACGCCCTCGCGGACTGCCGTCGACGAGGACCTTCTTGTCGGTGACCGCTCCACTCTGGCCGCCGGCGACCAGCCCCACGGATCCGGCTTCGGTATCGCTCGCGGTCAGCGCGGTCGTACACGGATTCGCGCCGCCGCCTCCACCGCCGCCGCCTGACGGAGGCGGCGTCTGGCCGCCGCTTCCACTGCTGCCGCCGCACGCGGCAGCGACGACGGCAACCGTTGCGGCAAGAATGACGGCCCTCGAACGCGACATGCCCGGCCCCTCCGGCAGCGCTGGCACACCACCGACCGAATCATACTATTCGGCTTCGGCGTGCAGGGCCGCCGCGACTCCGCGATCGGCACCGATCGCGCAGTCCGGTATCCGTGTGTATCCGTGGTGCCACATAAAAAAGCCCGGGACCGACGTTCAGTCCCGGGCTGTGGCCTGGCCTGGTGAAGTGCTGCGGACGGCCTAAAACGTAAACCGCGCGCCGAGCCGCAGAATCCGCGGGTTCATGATCTCCAGGACCTTGTTCGCGGTGGTCACGCGCAGATCGTACTGACGTCCGAGCACCGTCGCGTTGTTGAAGAGGTTGAACATGTCGAGGTCGACCGCGATCGTGGCGCGCTGCAGCTTGATCGCCTTCTCGACGCGCGCGTCGAACGAGCTGACCTTCGGCAGGCGGAAGTCGCCGACGTCGTTCACGAGCACGACGCTCTTGCGGTTGGCGAGCGGATCGCCGGTCGTGACCTGGCTGCGGAAGTAGGGCATGCCGTAGCCCTGGCGCAGCAGCCAGTTCGCGCCGAGGTTGATGCCCCACGGCGCCTGGAACATCCCGTTCGCGACGACCTGGTACTTCGGCAGCACCATGAAGATGCCGCTCTTGCCGCTGCCCGACGTCGCCGTCACGACGAGCCCGCCGTCCTTGTTGATCGTCAGCAGCGACCCCGAGACGCGGCGCGGCGTCGGATCGTCGAGCGCCTGCGGACCGTCGAAGTACTCACGATGATCGTTGGTGGAGAACCCAAAGCGCGCCATCCACCGGTTCGACATGCGCTTGATCGCGCTCAGCTCGAACCCGAGATAGCGCTGGTGATATCCCTGCCGCCGTTCGAAGCTGGTGCCGCCGCCCGGAGGCACCGCGCCGGGGTTCAACGCATAGAACGGCACGTTGAAGGCGCCGACCGGGTTCTGCGCGAGCGATGCGCAGACGCCGCTCGTGCTCGAGCAGGTGCCGGTCTGCGTGTAGTCGGACGCATCCACGCCTATGAGGCTGTTCCAGTTGATGTTCTGGAAGTGCCGCCACGTGAACGTGCCGCTGATGCCGAAGTTCGTAATCAGCTCGTGATCGATGCCGGCCAGCACTTCATGCGTGATCGGCGTCTTGTAGCTGCCAATCTGGTTGACGGTCGTCAGACGCGTGGGATCGGTCGGATCGAAGCCGTAATATCCCTGGTTGCCGAGATTGAACAGAATCTCGTTGGTCTGCGCGACCTTGTCGCCGTTCAGGTCGACGGCGTAGTAGTAGATCCCGGTGTACTGAATCGTCGAGATCACGCCGGCCGTCGCCGCCCCGAGCTGTGACGCGAAGGCGGCATAGCTCGCGCGCGCAATCGTTTTCCGGTTGTCGTCGAGCGCGTAGGTCAGGCCGACGCGCGGCGTCACCGAGTTGTAGACGATGGCGTTCTTCACCGGCGACGCCGTCACCGCCGGCAGCAGATCGGGAAGGACCGGGCTGGCGGGCACCGAACCCGCGCCAAGCGACCCTGCCTGCCGATCCCAGCGGAGACCGAGATTCACCGTCGCGCGGTTCATCGTCCAGGTGTCGCCGACGTAGGCGTTCGAATACACGCCGTCGGTGCGGGCGGCCCAATCGCGCTTGATGGTGACCAGCATGTCGGGATACCCGATGTGCTGGCTGATGGTGCCGTTGCCCGGATACGTATCGGTCGAATCCACCACCGCCTTCCGCCAGCCGAACCCGAACTTCAGCTCGTGGCGGCCCTTGAAGGTGTTGCCGTCGATGGCCACCGTGTTCTGCGGACGGTCGGTGGCGTAGGTATCCGCCGTTCCCCGCGTGACCCCCGAATCGTCGATGTACTGCTGCTTGTCGTGCCCGCCTTCGGCGGTCAGGCTGAAGCCGCCGCTGACGTGCGCGGCCTTTGCCGCGATAAAGAGGTTGTTGCCGACGACGAAGTTGGCTTCGCCCTTGAACATGTCGGTCGGACCGGTCTGATCGAACGTCGCCTCGGGCGCGCGCGTCGGCGAGGCGCCGCGGCCGAACTTCTCCTTGTTGCCACGGAAGTAGGTGAAGTTCGCGCGGATGCCGTTGGCGACCTGGCCCGTCGCCTTGAAGGAATTGTCCTGCAGCTCGGTGCGATCGTGCGCGCCGCTGAGCGTGATCAGGTCGACGTGGGTCTTGCCCATCGCGCCCCACGCCCACAGGCGATCCTTGAGGATCGGGCCGCCGAGATCGAACCCGTAGTCCTTGTACTGATGCATGCGGTTGCCCTTGCCGCTCTTGCCGCCGATCGTGGCCGCGAGATCGCTGGGCATGTTGTTCGACTGGAGATCTTCGTTTTCAAAATAAATGCGCGTGTTGCCGTGCGGCGTGTTCGTGCCGCTCTTCAGCACCATGTTCAACTGCACGCCGGGGGTCGCGCTCTGCACGGAGGCGCCGCCGGTGGTCACCTGCATTTCCTGGAACATGTCGAAGTCGTAGTAGGTCGGGGTGGAGCCGAGCGCCGCCATGTCGGTGATGGCGATGCCGTCCATGTTCCACGTGTTCTCGCCGCCGCCCGCGCCCTTGGCCTGATAGTTCGACTGCTGCCCTGACTCGGCGCCGCCGACGTTCACGCGATCGACGATGACCCCGGGCACGGTCTGCAGGACGACCCACGGGTCGCGCGACGACGGGATGTTCTGGAGTTCCTCGATCGACACGTTGGTGGCCGTCGTCATCTTCTTCGTGTCGACGACGGGCGTCTCGCCCGTGACGGTCACCTGGGTGGCCACGCCGGCCACGGCCAGCCCGACGCGCAGCGGCACGCTTGCGCCCGTCCCGACGACGACGTTCTTGTTCAGGTAATCGCTGAAGCCTGACAGCTTGGCGGTCACGGTGTAGGTGCCGGGGGCGAGATTGAGGAAGTGCACCTCACCCATCGCATCAGTGACCGACGACTGGTTCTGCGGTCCCCTGATATCGACGGTGACCCCGGGGAGCACGGCGCCCGTGCTGTCGGCGACGGTCGCGTCGATGCGGCCGGTCGAGACCTGCGCCATCGATGGAAGTGCGCCGCACGCCAGCATGGCGGCGCACACCATCAGCCTGGCTATTGCTATCCTCATCTCCATCCTCCCAGAAGAAGACCGAACGAATAGCTCGCTTTCGGACGGTGTACGGTACCGGACGAACCGACAGCACACTATGCAGGCAGAGTTGCCGACTTTGCAAGTGCTATATGTCGCACACACGCGGCGGTTTAGGGCAACAGGTAGGGTGAGGTCCGAAAGGATCCGCCGGGGCGGACGACGAGCGCGGGTCGTCCGGATGCGGACACACATCGCCCCGCGCGGATCGATGTGCGTCCGTCCGATCGCGATTTACTTGGCGAAGCGGTCGAAGATATCGACGAGCTCTGTCAGCTGCTTGGCGCGCTCCGGCTCCCCCTTGCTGATGCCGTCGGGGACGCAGCGTTCAACGTGGAACTTGAACACTGCCAGGCTGATACGGTTCAGTGCGGCCTCTGCGGCGGAGAGCTGCTGCAGAATCTCCACGCAGAGCCGCGGCTCCTGCACCATCCGGCGGATCCCTCGGACCTGTCCTTCGATACGGTTCAGACGCGTGACAATTGACTGCTGTTGGGATTCGTCCAACATCGGTCCTGCTTCTTCATCGGGGGGGGCCGTTCGAAACTATACCCCTGGTCCCCTCCGCTGACCATAGGCCGAAAGTGGTAGGGCACGAGCAGGACGCCGAGGCCCCGGTAACGCAGGACGGTCGGCGGCCGGTCTACGATTGACGCGTGGTCACGGTCAGCCATGTCACGCGCCGCTTCGGCGATCGGGTCGCGGTCGAGGACGTGTCGTTCGACGTGCGGCCGGGCGAGGTCTTCGGCCTCCTCGGGCCGAACGGCGCCGGCAAGACGACGACCCTCCGGATGATCGGCGGCCTGATTCCCCCGACCTCCGGTGACGTGGCGATCGACGGACGGGCGTTCACGCGCGCCTCCGCGGCGTCGCTGCGCGCGCGCATCGGCTTCATGACCGAAACGCCCGGCCTCTGGGACCTCCTCACCGTCGAGGAGAACCTGCTCGTCTACGCGAAGCTGTTTGGCGTCCGCGATCGCCAGGGCGCCGTCGACCGCGTGCTGCGCACGTTCGATCTCTCGGACCGCCGCGGCGACCGCGCCGCGCTCCTGTCGAAGGGGATGAAGCAGAAGCTCGCGCTCGCCCGGGCGCTCGTGCACGATCCCGACGTCGTCCTGCTCGACGAACCGACCGCCAATCTCGATCCGGCGATGTCGCGCACGGTTCGCGACCTGCTGTCGGGGCTGCGGCGGAAGGGGCGGACGGTCGTGGTGTCGACGCACAATCTCGACGAGGTCGAACGTCTGGCGGATCGCGTCGGCCTCGTGAATCGCACGCTGGTGGCGATTGGCGCGCCGGCGGCGCTCCGCCGCGATGTGTTCGGACGCCGGCTGCGCGTACGCCTGGTGACGTCCGATCCGCCGCTCCCGCACCTGGCGGGCGTGGCCGCGCGCGCGGGCGGCCAGGACGTGCGCATCCACGGCACCGAGCTGTCGATGCTGATCGACGTGCCGGATCGCACGGCGCCGGCGATCGTCCGGGCGCTCGTGGACGCAGGGGCCGCGATCCGGGAAGTGTTCGACGAAGAGCCGACGCTCGAAGAGGTGTACCTGAAACTCATGGCCTCGGGCGGCGAGGTTCCGGACCCGGACCGGGCGTGAACGTCGATCGGATCGGCGCGCTCATCGGCAAGGAGCTCCGGGAGTTCCGGTCGAGTCCGGCCGCCATTGTCCCGGTCGTCCTCGTTGTCGTCCTGTGCACCACGCTGCCGTTCCTCATCGTCGTGCTGATCCCTGCCCTCACGGGTCAGCCACTCACCGCGGACCGGATGATTCTGCAGATCGTCGCGGCCGCGCGGACGCGGACGCCGGCACTCGCGTCGCTGCCGCCGCTCGGGGCGGCGCAGGCCTTCCTGTTCCAGCAGTTCCTGCTGCTCTTCCTCGTCGCGCCGATTGTCGGCGCCGTGTCGCTCGCCGCTTACAGCGTCGTCGGCGAGAAGCAGGGCCGGACGCTCGAGCCGCTGCTGACGACGCCGCTGTCGACGGGCGAGATGTTGATCGCGAAGGTGCTCGCCTCGTTCCTGCCGTCGCTGGCGATCGAACTGGCGGGGCTTGCCGTCTACCTGCTGCTCGCCGGCGCGCTGGCGGCGCCCGGCGTCGCCGCGGCGCTGGTCAACGCGCGGACGGCGGTGCTGGTGGGGCTGGTGGGCCCGTTCGCGTCGCTGACGGCGCTGCAGGTGACGATCGCGGTGTCGTCGCGGGTCAATGATCCGCGCAGTGCGCAGCAGATTGCCGTCCTGATCGTGGTGCCGCTCGTGGTGCTGCTGGTCGGTCAGATCGCCGGCGCGTTCGTCGTGACGACCGGGCTGCTGGCCGCGGTCGCGGCGGCGCTCGCGGCGGCGTGGGGGCTGCTGATCCTGTTCAGCGTCGCGCTGTTCGAGCGGGAAACGATTCTGACGCGGTGGAAGTGAGGCCGGCGAGCGGCCGGCGGCGGCCCGCTTGACACCGGCGGCCGGACTGAATGAATATTCATTCAGTGACGATCGCCACCGTTCGGGCCGTGCCGGAGCGCGGGGACAAGCGCGAGGCGATTCTCCGCGCCGCGATCGACGTGTTTGCCGCGCGCGGCTTCTTCAACGCGCAGGTGGCCGACGTCGCGCGCGCCGCGGGCGTCGCCGCCGGCACCGTCTACCTGTATTTCCGCGGCAAGGACGACCTGCTCGTCTCGATCTTCGACCGCACGATGCGCGAGGCGATCGACGCGGGGCGCGCGTGCGTGGCGCCGCTCGCCGACCCGGTCGCGCGGCTGCGCGCGATCGCGCGCATGCATCTCGAGCGCATGGGCAGCGATCGCAATCTCGCGATCGTCTTCCAGGTCGAGCTGCGGCAGTCGACGAAGTTCATGGCGCGCTTCTCCGCGACCGCGCTGCGCGAATACCTCGGCATCATCCGCGCGGTGATCGTCGACGGGCAGTCGGGCGGGGTCTTCCGGCCGGACGTCAACCCGACGCTCGCGGCCAAGCTGTTCTTCGGCGGCCTCGACGAGATGGCCACCAACTGGATCCTCAGCACGCGCCGCTACGCGCTGGCGCACGAGGCCGACGCGATCGTCGATTTCTTCACCCGCGGGCTTCACGCGCCGGCCCCCGCGGTCGGAGCGAGCGCCCCGCGGCGAAGCCGCGGCGCCGAGCGGACGCGAGGCGGTCGCGCGGCGGCGAGTACCAGGAAATGAAGATCCGATCCGCCGCCGTCCTCGGCGCCGGCGTCATGGGCGCGCAGATCGCGGCGCACTTCGCGAACGCGGGCCTCCCGGTGCTGCTGCTCGACGTCAGCCGCGACGCCGCCGCCGACGGCCTGAAGCGCGCGCGCGCGTTGAAGCCCGATCCGTTCTTCACGCCCGACGCCGCCGCCTCCATCCGGACCGGCTCGTTCGACCTGGACCTCGCCGGCCTCACGGATGCCGACTGGATCGTCGAAGCCGTCGTCGAGCGGCTGGACGTGAAGCAGGCGCTGCTCGCGCGCGTCGACGACCACCGCCGCGCCGACGCCATCGTCAGCTCGAACACGTCCGGCATCCCCATCGCGTCGATTGCCGAGGGCCGTTCGGCCGCGTTCCGCCGCCACTGGCTGGGCACGCACTTCTTCAATCCGCCGCGCTACCTGCGGCTGGTCGAGATCATTCCGACGGCGGAGACCGACCCGCTCGTCGTCGAGACGATCGCGCGGTTCGCCGACGTCCGCCTCGGCAAGGGCGTGGTCCTGGCGAAGGACACGCCCAACTTCATCGGCAACCGCATCGCGCTGTTCGGGGTGGCGCGCAGTTTCCGCGCGCTCGAGTCCGGGCAGTTCACGATCGAAGAGATCGACGCAATCACGGGTCCCGCGATCGGCCGTCCGAAGAGCGCCACGTTCCGGACGATGGATATCGCCGGCATCGACGTGCTGGCGCACGTCGCGCGCAACCTCGCCGAGCGGCTGACGGATCCGGATGAGCGCGACGCGTTCGTCCTGCCGGCGTTCGTCGAACAGATGGTTGGCCGCGGCATGACGGGCGCGAAGGCCGGGCAGGGGTTTTACAAGAAGGCGGGCGAGCGGATTCTGACGCTGGATCCACGGACGCTGGAGTATCGGGAGCGCGAGTCGCCAAAGCTCCCGGCCCTCGACGCGGCGCGGGCGATCGAGGCGACGCCGGCGCGGATCGCGGCGCTCGTCAACGGGCAGGACAAGGTCGGCGCGTTCCTGCGAGAGACGCTGGTCCCGACGCTCGAGTACGCGGCGCGGATCGCGGCGGATATTGCGTACTCGCCGGCCGACATCGATCACGCGATGCGCTGGGGCTTCGCCTGGGAGCTGGGCCCGTTCGAGACCCTGCGCGCGCTGGGCCGAGCGCCGGAAACGGTGACAGTCACAGTTCCGGAAACGGTGACAGTCACAGTTCCTGGCGCGGCGGCCTCGCCGCTCCGCGGCGCGCGCGTCGTCAAGAAAAATGCCGGAGCCAGCCTCGTCGACCTCGGCGACGGCGTACTCGGCGTCGAGTTCCACTCGAAGATGAACGCGATCGGCGGCGACACGATGCAGATGCTGCACGCCGGCGTGAAGGAAGCCGCCGCCAATTTTGCCGCCCTCGTCGTTGGCAACGACGCGGCGAACTTCTCCGTCGGCGCCAACGTCATGCTGCTCCTGCTCGAGGCGCAGGAAGGCAACTGGGACGAAGTGGACATGATGGTCCGCGCCTTTCAGGGCGCCACGATGGCGCTGAAGTACGCGGACGTGCCGGTCGTCGTCGCACCGGCCGGCATGACGCTCGGAGGCGGGTGCGAGATCGTCCTTCATGGCGCCCGCGTACAGGCCGCCGCCGAAAGCTACCTCGGCCTGGTCGAGGTGGGCGTCGGCCTCATCCCGGCCGGCGGCGGTACGAAAGAAATGATCGCCCGCGCCGTGCAGGATCTGCCACCCGGAGCGGATCTCCTGCCGGCCGCCCAGCGCGTCTTCGAAACGATTGGCTTCGCCAGGGTCTCGACGAGCGGCCCCGACGCCAGACGCCTCGGCTACCTGCACGACGCCGACGGCATCACGATGAACCGCGATCGCCTGATCGCCGACGCCAGGACCGCCGCGCTCGCCCTTGCCCGCGCCGGCTATACGCCCGCGCGCCCCCGACACGCGATCCGCGTCGGCGGCGAGAACGTGCTGGCGGCGCTGAAGCTCGGCGTCCACCTCGCCTGGCGCGCCGGCCGCATCAGCGATCACGATGCGCTCATCGGGCGCAAGCTCGCCTGGATCCTCGCGGGCGGCGGCATCAAGGGCGCCGGCACGGTCACCGAACAGCAGCTGCTCGACCTCGAGCGGGAGGCATTTCTGAGCCTCTGCGGCGAGCGGAAGACGCTGGAACGGATCGCGCACACACTCAAGACGGGGAAGCCGCTCAGGAACTGAGGAGCGCCGCGAGAATGACGCAGGTCGGAGGACACGGGCCCCTGAGGGCGTCGCGCGAAGCGCGTAAGCCGCGTGAGAATGGAGCCCCACGCGCATCGGGAACGGCGGACGTTCGCGTGGACACAGCCGGTTTTCAGTTCGCGATATTCGACCAGGGCGCAGGCGATCCGCTGCTCGTCATCCCGGGCCTCCAGGGCCGATGGGAATGGATGCAGCCCGCGCTGACGGCACTGTCGCGCCACTACCGGGTGATCTCCTACTCGCTCTGCGGCGACATCGGCTCGCGCATGCGGATGGACCCGGCGCTGGGGTTCGACGTGTTCGTGCGCCAGGTCGACCGGGTCATGGCGCGCGCCGGCGTGGAGCGAATGGCCATCTGCGGCGTGTCTTACGGAGGCGTCATCGCGCTGCGCTACGCGGCGCTCAATCCGGAACGCGTGACGGCACTGATTCTGGCGAACACGCCAGGCCCGGGGTGGACGCCGGACGCGACGCAGGCGCGCTACGTCGCCAATCCGTGGCTGACGTTCCCGGCGTTCTGCGTCGCGGCTACCCGGCGCCTCGGCCGCGAGCTGTCGGAGGGACTGCCCGACTGGCCCTCGCGCGCCGGCTTCATCCTTGGACAGCTCGTGAACGTGATCACCGCGCCCGCGATCCCCGGACTGATGGCCAGACGCGTCCGCCTCCTGCAGCAGACGACGCTCGCGCCCGACTGCGCGCGGATCGCCGTCCCGACGCTGGTCGTCACCGGCGCCGAACACCTCGATCTCGTCGTCCCCGTCTCGTCGACCAGAGAGTACCTGCGGCTGATCCCCCACGCGGCCCATGTGTCGATGGACGACACCGGGCATCTGGGATCGCTGACACAGCCGGAACGATTCACCGGCATCGTAAAGGAGTTCCTTGCCCGCCATTCATGATCTGCGCGGTCCCGCGGGACGGCTCGAAGCACTGCTCGATCTGCCACCCGGCACCCCGAGGGCCGCTGTGGTTTTTGCGCACCCGCTCCCCACGCATGGCGGAACCATGCACACCAAGGCGGTGTACCAGGGGACCAAGGGGCTCGTCCGCGCTGGGTACGCGGTGCTCCGGTTCAATTTCCGCGGCGTCGGTCACAGCGAGGGCAGCTTCACCGGCGGCGAAGGAGAGAAAGAGGACTTCCGCGCCGCCCTCGACTATATGCGCGCGCAGTTTCCGCAACTGCCGCTGTGGGCCGCCGGGTTCTCGTTCGGCTCGTGGGTCGCGCTCGAGACGGGTGCGGCCGACGATCGCGTCTCCGTCCTGATCGGCATCTCTCCGCCGTGGACGAAGCTGGGATACGACTTCACGCGCACGTTGCAGAGCACGAAGCCCAAATTCTTCGTACAAGGGGAGTCGGACGACATCTGTCCCATCCAGGACATGTGGAAGGTGTACGGCCAGCTGCCCGAGCCCAAGGAGCTCGTCGTGATCGATGCGGCCGATCATCTCTACGACGGCCACGCCACTGAGGTCGGCGACGCGCTGGAGGATCTGCTCTGCGACTTCACGGTTCCCTCGCAGCGATCCGCGCCACCCGCCGCCGCGCCGGAGGGCTCGCGATGAAAGAGGCGGTCATCGTGTCGGCGGTCAGGACGCCGGTCGGCAAGGCGCCGAACGGATCGCTGCGCACCACTCGCCCGGACGAGATGGCGGCGCTGGTGATCGCGCAGGCATTGCAACGCGTCCCTTCCCTCCCCCTCGCCGAAATAGACGATGTGGTGGTGGGGTGTGCGATGCCGGAGGCGGAGCAGGGGCTGAACGTGGCGAGAATTGCCAGCCTCCGCGCCGGCGTGCCGATCACGGCGTCGGCGGTGACGATCAACCGGTTCTGCTCGTCGGGCCTGCAGGCCATCGCCTACGCCGCCGAGCGCATCATGGCGGGCGGCGCGTCGGCGATCGTCGCCGGCGGCACGGAGTCGATGAGTCTGGTGCCGATGGGCGGCAACAAGATCGCGCCGAACCCGGCGCTGGTCGACAGCTACCCCGACGTGTATCTCACGACCGGCCTGGTTGCGGAGAACCACGCGCGCGAAGCGGGGATCTCCCGCGAGCAGCAGGACGCGTTCGCGCTGCGCAGCCACGAGCGCGCCATTTCCGCCATCGACGCCGGCCGCTTCAACGACGAGCTCGTCGCCGTCCCGCTCTCGGGTCAGACCCCGGACAGTTCACCCGCTGGCGCGCTGGCCGTGGACGAGGGGCCGCGGCGCGACACGTCGTTCGAGGCGCTCGCGAAGCTCAAACCCGCGTTTCACGTGAAGGGATCGGTGACGGCCGGCAACTCGTCGCAGACCAGCGACGGCGCCGCAGCGGTGGTCGTGATGAGCGGCGATCGCGCGCGCGAGCTGGGGATTGCGCCGCTCGGGCGCTTCGTCGGGTTCGCGACCGCCGGCGTCGAACCCGAGCGCTTCGGCATCGGTCCGGTGCCCGCGATCAACAAGGTCCTGAAACTGACCGGGCTCACGCTCGATCAGATCGATCTCGTCGAGCTCAACGAGGCGTTCGCGGCACAGGTCCTCGCGTGCCTGCGTGAGCTGCCGATCGATCCGGGGCGGCTCAACGTCAACGGCGGCGCGATCGCGCTTGGCCATCCGCTCGGCTGCACGGGCGCCAAGCTGACGACGACGCTGCTCTACGAGATGCGGCGCCGCGGTTCGCGCTACGGCATGGTGACGATGTGCGTGGGCGGCGGGATGGGCGCTGCCGGTATTTTCGAGCGCCTATGATCCCGTCCACGCACATCGTCACCTGTCAAGAAAAGAGACAGCGCCTGCGGCCCGCGCCGAGCGCGCAGCGCGCGGCGCGCGCGAGCGGGGGTGGGGCCCCGCGAGCACTGATCAATGTACAACCTGAAACGTCTTCTCCCCACGCTCGCCGGTCTCGCCGCGATCGTGAGGCACGCGGGCGGTGCGAATCCATGGCGAGGGCACGACGATGACGGGGAGCGCGCGTCACAGGATTGGCCGATGGTCGCGCTCGAGACCGAGTGCCACAGACCAGGTCAACCCGAAACGCCTTCTCCCCGCGCTCCCCGCTCTCACCGCGATCGTGAGCTCACGGTCGGTGCACGTGGCGAGGGCGGATCACACCAGTGCTCGGCATGACGTCCAAATGCAATCGAACCGGGAGACGAGTCGATGACGACGACGACAATCGCACGGGGCGGCGCGTGGCTGATCGACGGCCATCGGGGACGGACCGGCGTGGAGATGGAAGCGTCCGCGCCGGGCGA
>JABFWM010000413.1 GCA_013362195.1 Acidobacteriota bacterium | reverse complement strand
AGCGGGTACAGGTTCATCAACGCGACGCCTTTCGGCGACAGCCGGTTCTGCGGAATGACGTTGTTCGGGAACGGCTCGCCGGTCAGCGGGTCGCGGACGGTCTGCGGGGAGCTGAAGAACGGGTTGGTGCCCAGCAGCTGGCTGAAGTCGCCGTGGCGCATCGCTTCGGTCGGCACCGTCGCGGTGTTCGTCTGCACCTGGAAGAAGTTCACCCATTCCTGCGCGCCGAAGAAGAACATGCGGTCCTTCTGGATCGGGCCGCCGAACGAATAGCCGTACTGCTTGTAGTTGAAGGGCGCGGCATGGCGGTCGGTCAGATTGCCGCTGTGATTGCGCGTCCAGGTGTTGGCCTGCAGCGATTCGTCGCGATAGAAGTAGGATCCGCTGCCCGAGAAGCGGTTCGTCCCACTTTTGGTCACGAAGCGGATCTGCCCGCCGCTGGCGCGGCCGTATTCCGGCATGTAGTTGGCCGTGAGGACCTGCACTTCCTGCACGACGTCAACGTTCTGCACGCCGATGATCGCCCCGGTTGACCGCGTCCTCACCGCGACGGCGCCGTCGACGAAAATGGTGTTTTCGTCGGAGCGGCTGCCGTTGATGTTGAACCCGCCGGTGGTGAGCGACGCGAACCCGGCGTTGTTGAAGTTGCCGCCGACGACGCCGGCCTTGAGCGCGGGCACCCCGATCGGGTTCCGCCCGTTGAAGGACAGCTGCTCGATGTCCTTCGACTCGATCGTCTTTCGGACCGCGACGTCCGTCTGGAGCGGCGTGGTCTCGGCGGTGACCGTGACGGACTCGGTCAGCGCCCCCGTTTCGAGGGTGAAGTCGAGTTTCAGCGACCCGGCGGCGTCGAGCTGCACGTCGTTTCGCACGGCCTTCTTGAATCCTTGCAGCTCGCTGGCAATGGTGTAGCGGCCCGCCGGCAGGTTCGGGAACGTGAAGAAGCCGCTCCCGTCGCTGACGGTCGTCGACGCCACCTGCGTCTGGTTATTGGTGACGGTGACGGTTGCGCCCGGCACCACGGCCCCCTGCGCGTCCTTCACTGTCCCGGAGATCTGTCCCCGGTCGAACTGCGCTGCGGCTGGAACCGCCAGCAGCAGCGAGGCGCACGCGACGACGATGGCGCGCGTGACGCCTCGGATGAACTGACTCATAGATGCGTCCTCCCCTGAGAAGCGGGCCACAAGCGAGAAGAAATGCTGCCCGCGCATCGGGCAGGCTACGTCCGTAACAGATTGAAGTCAATAGGGTTGGATTCGTGCGGGGGGGTGGATGTGGCGGCGCCGAATACGGGAATCGGAAGGTGAAATCCGGGATTCGGGAGTGGCCGTCGGCGCGCCTCAAAATGCGCCGGAGATCGGCGCGTCGGCGCGGCGCGCGATCCCAGATCCCGGATCAGAACTGTGACAGTCACACTTCTCGCGCCAACTGTCCGGCTGTGGGAAAAGTGTGACAGTCACGGTTTCTGGCGACGCCGGGCCACGACGCATCTCGCCTCGTCGGGTCGCGACGAAGCGAAGTGGGGCGCCGGGATCCCCGCGAGCGAGGCGCCCGGGTCCGGGGCCGAGCCCCCAGCTGATGAATGCTCGGAACCGTGACAGTCACACTTTCTCGCGCCCACCTGTCCGACTGTGGGAAAAGTGTGACTGTCACGGTTCTGGCGCCCCGCGGCGCGCCAGAGTCCGGGGCGCAGCGCCGGTTAATTACTGTGCGACAGGTTGCGGGCGAGCAGCGCGTCCTTCGCCGCGCCCGCTCGCGCGCGCTGCGCATGCGCGCGGTACGCGTCGCGATCCTTGTCCGCGGCGATCAGCGCCGCCGCGAACTCGAGCGCCGGATCGTCGGGCCGCGCCGCCAGGCTCGCCTTCATGTACTGCCACCCGTCCGCATTGCTGACCACCTCGCGGATCCCCTCGACCCGATCCTTATAGCCGGGCGCGCCGCCAATGATCGTGATCTGCCGCAAGGCCTCCGTGACGTACGCGGCGTCTAACAACGCGAGCGCATCGGCCCGGCCGGCCGCTTTCGACGCCTGCGCCTTCGCCGTCAGCCGCTCGAGCAGCGCCGATGCAACCTTCGCATCGCGGCCGGCGTAGATCGAGGCACGGCGCAGGGTCTCCATGCGCACGAGCACCGGTGTCGACGGCGCGAGCAGCGCCTCCGTGTCGCGGACGAGGTTCCTGAGGTCGTAGTCGATCCTGCCGTCGAACCACGACGCCGTTCCACTCCACGGCAGCGAGGCGGCAGCGCCGATGTCGAACGGATGACAGAGCAGGGGCGGGCCGGCAGATGCCGGACGCGCCGTCACGAGCACGAGCAGGGCAATCGCGCCACTCGCGGCAACCCGTCGAAGACGTGGGGTCATAGGCTCTCCTTGTTGATTGGGAGGACGCGCCGAGCGTGGCAGCGTTAACAGCGTTCCGGCGCCGCCGTCCTCGAGCGTGTGTGATGAGCGCGTCTGCACCCGATCCCGGGTGGCCGATCGAGGGACGAGCGGGACCGGCCGCCCGACTCCTGTTCGCCGTCGCGGCAGGTCTGCTGTCCGCGGCCGCAGCCGCGCACGCCCAGTCGACGCTCTCAGGCGACCCGATCGCCATCCACCGCACGGCCGGCAAGATCACCGTCGACGGCGACCTCGATGACGAGGGCTGGCGCGACGCCGTGAAAATCGTGAAGTGGTACGAAATCCAGCCCGGCGACAACACCGAGCCGGCGGTGAAGAACGTCGGCTATCTCACCTACGACGATCACTTCTTCTACGCCGCGTTCGACTTCGAGGACCCTCACCCCGGCGCCCTGCGCGCGCCGTTCGCGGATCGCGACAACATCGGCAACGGCTACGTCGACTACGGCGGCGTCCTGCTCGACACCCGCAACTCGGGCCGCACCACGGCGCTGTTCGTCGCCACGCCGCGCAACATTCAATACGACTCGATCATCGACGACTCGACCGGCGAGGATTCGTCGCCCGATTTCTTCTGGGACTCGGCTACGCGAATCACCGCGCGTGGATGGACCCTCGAGCTGCGGATCCCGTTCTCGTCGCTGCGCTATCGCAACGCCAACCCGCAGACGTGGGGCATCCTGCTCTATCGCAACTATCCGCGCGATCGCCACTTCCAGTTCTTCTCGGCGAAGATTCCGCACGGCAGCAACTGCTTCGTCTGCCGGTCCAACCCGCTCACCGGACTCGAGCGCCTGCCCGGCGGCGGCCATATCGTGGCCGCGCCCTACGCGAGCGCGAGCGAACGGGCCGAACCGCGCGCCAGTCCGGGATCGCCGCTCGTCTCGCATCCGGTGGAGCCGCATGTGGGGCTCGACGTGAAATACACGCCGAACGCCGACAACGCCATCGACGCCGCCGTCAACCCCGACTTCTCGCAGGTCGAATCCGACACCGCGCAGATCACCGCCAACGAGCGCTTCGCGCTCTTCTATCCGGAAAAGCGCCCGTTCTTTCTCGAGGGCGTGGACCTGTTCCGCACCCCGGTGCAGGCCGTCTACACGCGCACGATCAACAACCCTGACTGGGGCGGCCGCCTCACCGGCAAGGCCGCCGGCACGCGCTACACCGTCATCGTCGCCAACGACTCGCCCGGCGGCAGCGTGATCCTTCCCGGCGTGAACGGGTCCGATCTCGCGACGCAGGACTTCGGCTCGACGGCGTTCGTCGCGCGGCTCAAACGCGAGATTGGCGGATCGTTCGTGGGGTTGCTGATGACGGCGCGCGATCGCCGCCACACGGACGACGAGGCGCACCGGGAGATCGACAACGGCAACAACCGCGTCATCGGCCCCGACTTCGAATGGCGCCCATCAGGCCATGATTCGATCACCGGGCAGCTCCTCTACAGCGTGAGCCGCACGCCGAATCGCCCCGACCTCGCGTCGGAGTGGACCGGGCAGCGGCTGCGCGGTCATGCGGGTGAGCTCTTCTACCTCCACAACGCCCGACATCTCGACGTCTTCACCGTGTATCGCGATTACGGCAGCGGCTTCCGCGCCGACAGCGGGTTCGTGCCGCAGGTGGGATTTCGCGAAGGGATCGGCGGCGGCGGATGGACCATGCGGCCCAAGGGCTTCATCTCGCGGATCCGCACCTTCTTCCACCCCGACTACCAGGTCGATCGCCACGGACAGGTGATCTCGAGCGGGGCCACACCCGGGATGGGCATGGACACGCGCTGGGACGGCTTCCTGCAGTTCCGCTATCAGCACACGCACGCGCGCGCGGGCGGGCAGCTGCTGCGCCGGCGTCAGTTCGGGTACGTGGCGCAGTTCAGCCCCGCGAGATGGCTGCCGCAGGTCGGAATCAACGGGGTGTCCGGAGAAGAGATCGATTTCGCCAACGTACGCCCGGCGCACGGGACGACGATCAACGTCGAGGCGCGGCTGAACCCCACACAGCATCTCGAGGTGGCCGTGCTGCGCAACGTCCGCTGGCTGAACGTGGCGGCGCCCTCCGGCCGCAGCGAACGCCTCTTCACCGCCTACGTCTCGCGCCTGCGCGGCACCTACACGTTCACCTCGCGGCTCTTCGTCCGCGGCATCGCGCAGTACGTGTCGACCGACAACACCGTCGCGCTCTTCACATCGCCGCCCGCGGACCATTCCGGCCAGTTCGGTGGCTCGATGCTCCTCGCCTACAAGGTGAATTGGCAGTCCGTGATCTTCGTCGGCTACGGCGA
>JABFWM010000380.1 GCA_013362195.1 Acidobacteriota bacterium | reverse complement strand
GCGGCCCTCCAATCCCTCGTGCAGCGCGGCGCGCAGCCGGTGCACGGCCGCGTGCAGCTGACGCTTGACGGTGCCTTCCGCGAGATGCAAGGCGCTCGCAATTTCCGACAACTTCAATCCTTCGTGGTGCCGCATCGTGAACACGAGGCGCTGGCCCGGCGGGAGGCGCGCGACCTCCGCGGCGACGGCGTCACCGATCTGCCCGCCGTACGCGCGCGCTTCGGGATCCGGCTCCTCTTCGGGGGTATTCAACATCCGCAGTTCCGCATCGTCGGTGAACGGCGCCCAGCCGGCCGGCGCGCTGCGCCGGCGGTGATCGATGCAGGCGTTCATCACGATGCGATACAGCCAGGAGGTCAGCTGCGCATCGTAGCGAAACCGGTCGAGCGACCGGAACACCTTGATGAAGACGTCCTGGGCGATGTCCTCGGCGTCGTGATGATTGCCGGCGAACTGATAGGCCACGCGATACACCATGGCCCGATGCCGCTCGACGAGCGCATGAAACGCGGACGCGTCGCCAGCCGCCGCCCGGGCGACGAGGTCGGTGTCCGCCGACGAGTCTGGACCGCCGCTCACTGTCGGACATTGGACGGCGAGAGGGGCCGCCTGGTTGATCGACGCGTCGCGCGCGTGCGGGTGGCCGCGACCGTGCGAGGCGGCCGCTCGCGGTGAAGGTGCTGGCGACAAAGAACTTAAGCGTGCCTGGAGGCGGCCCCACCCGCTATACTGACTGGATGCCCGGCACCCTGACTTCCTCGACCGTAGCCAACGCGCTCAGACGCAACGTGGCGATCATCGCGCACGTCGACCATGGCAAGACCACCCTGGTCGACGGCCTGCTCCGGCAGAGCGGCACGTTCCGCAGCAACGAGCGCGTCGCCGAGCGGGCCATGGACAACATCGACCTCGAGCGCGAGCGCGGCATCACGATTCTCGCGAAGAACACCGCGGTCCACTTCAACAACGTCACGATCAACATCGTCGACACGCCGGGGCACGCGGATTTCGGCGGCGAAGTCGAGCGGACGCTGGCGATGGTCGACGGCGTGATGCTGCTCGTCGACGCCTCGGAAGGGCCGCTGCCCCAGACGCGGTTCGTGCTGCGGAAAGCGCTCGAACGGCGGCTGCCGCCGATCGTCGTGATCAACAAGATCGATCGGCCCGACGCGCGCGTCAAAGAAGTGCTCAACGAGATCTACGACCTCTTCATCGATCTCGATGCTACCGAAGAGCAGCTGGAGTTTCCGATCCTGTACACCAGCGCGAAGGCCGGCACATCGACGCTGACCATGGACGAGCCCGGGCAGGATCTGCGGCCCCTGTTCGACGCGATCCTCGACCACGTGCCGCCGCCGCGCGGCAATCCCGAAGGACCGCTGCAGATCCTCGTCGCCAATCTCGATTCGAGCGACTACCTCGGGCGCATCGCCGTCGGCCGCGTGTTTCACGGGCACGTCAAGGTCGGCGATCCGGTCGCGGTCTGCAAACTGGACGGCACGTTCCAGGAAACGCGCATCACGAAGCTGTTCGCGTTCGAAGGATTGAAGCGCGTGGACATCGGGGAGGCGGCCGCCGGCGACATCGTGTGCCTCGCCGGAATCGAGGACATCACCATCGGCGAGACGATCGCCGACGTCGAGCAGCGCAAGGCGATGCCGGCGATTGCCGTCGACGAGCCGACCGTCTCGATGATCTTCGGCGTGAACACGTCGCCGATGTCGGGACGCGAAGGACAGTTCGTCACCTCGCGCCAGATCAAGGATCGCCTGGACCGCGAGCTGCTCGGCAACGTCTCGATCAAGATCGAGCCCACCGACACCCCCGAACAGATGAAGGTGCTCGGCCGCGGCGAGCTGCAGCTGTCCATCCTGATCGAGATGATGCGCCGCGAAGGGTACGAGCTGCAGGTCTCACGGCCCGACATCGTGACGAAGGACGTGAACGGCCAGCTGATGGAGCCGGTCGAGGATCTGGTGGTCGACGTCGCCGAGGAATTTCAAGGGGTCGTCATCGCGCAGGTCGGCACGCGCCGCGGGACGATGACCAAGATGGTGAACCACGGCAGCGGCCGGGTGCGCCTCGAATTCCGGATACCCGCACGCGGGCTGATCGGGTTCCGATCGCAGTTCCTCACCGAGACCAAGGGCACCGGCATCATGAATCACCTCTTCGCCGGCTGGGAGCCGTGGCATGGCGCGATTCCCGCCCGCAACACCGGCGCGCTCGTCGCGGACCGCGCCGGCGCGGCGACCGCCTACGCGATCGCGAACCTGCAGGATCGCGGCGAGATCTTCATCGAGCCGGCCGAGAAGGTGTACGAGGGGATGATCATCGGCGAGAACGCGCGCGCGAACGACCTCGACGTCAACGTCACCAAGGAGAAGAAGCAGACGAACATGCGCGCGTCGACGGCCGACGAAGCCGTCCGGCTGATTCCACCGCGCCGGCTCGGACTCGAACAGGCGATCGAGTTCATCAACGACGACGAGCTGGTCGAGGTGACGCCGAAAAGCATCCGGCTGCGAAAGAAGATCCTCGCGGCGAACATGCGTCCGAAGCGGGGAATCGACGAGCGCTGAGGGGCGAGGGGCGACGGGCGAGAGCGACGGGCGAGAGGCGACGTGGCGAAGAGCGAAAGGCGAAGAGCGACGGGCGAGGGGCGTTTCGGGGTTGTTGCCACGCATTCGTTGAAGCCGCGCGGCGTGATTGGGCGTGGAAGTATAGAAGGGGCTTTGCAGCCGACCGCTCTTCGCCTTTCGCCGTTCGCCCTTCCCCTCGCCCCTCGCCCCTCGCCCCTCGCCCCTCGCTACGCAATGTCCACGACACTGATGCGATTGCGGCGCGACGCGAAGAACTTCTCGAGGTCCGCCCACGAGATCACGACGCTCGCCGTGTTGATGTTGGGATGAAAGATCAGCCGCTCCTGGCCCCGCAGGTCGGCGTCGACCAGCACGCGCACCGACCCATCGTCGTCGTTGATCAGCCCGAACGGAGAGACGGAGCCGGGCGTCAGGCCGAGCTCGTTCATCAGACGTTCGGGTGAGCCGAAGCTCAGTCGATCGTCTTCGACGAGCTTCACGATCTGCCTGAGGTCCGCCGCCTTGGACACCTCGAGGATCACGAGGTAATGGCGGTTGCCCTTCTTGTTGCGCAGGAACAGGTTCTTGATTGCAGTCGCGCGGAGCGGCGCCCAGTGCGCTGCCGCTTCTCCGGCCGTGAATACGGGCGGATGCTCGTATCGTTCGTAGCGGATGCCGAGCGCGTCGAGCGCAGCGTAGACGTGAGGGGCGGGATCCACCGGAGCATTGTTGATCGGGGCAAAGCCCGTGTAGGGCGGGTCTTCAGACCCGCCGCCGCTCTTCAGACCCGCCATGGACCGCTGACGCGCGCTGGTCACGGTCGCGCGGCGCCTGCGCTATTCCGCCCGCGTCAGCGATTGCCCTCATCAGACGGCAGGCGCAGGACGTCCACGCGCACGCGGCTCAGACCGTCGCCGACGAACCCGAGTCGATGCGCGGCAGCCTTCGACACATCGATGATGCAGCCCTTGCGATGATTGCGGCCGTACGGCCCGCGATCGACGACGCGCAGCACCACACGGCGGCCGTTGTCCAGGTTCGTGACGCGCACGACGGAGCCCAGCGGGAGGGTCCGATGCGCCGCCACGAGCTTGCGCTGATCGAACGCTTCACCGCTCGCGGTCTCGTCGCCGTTCAGGCCTGGACCGTAGAACGAGGCAAGGCCCACCTCGGAGCGGCCCGTCTTCGCGGCCCGCGGCCGCGGCTTCGCGCGCGCGCCGGACGACGAGGCCGCTGCTCCGGCAGAACTCGTCTCTCCGCCGTTTTGTTCGGCTCGGCCGACGCCTGCAAAACACCCGAGCGTCAGCGCGACCGTCACCATCACCGTCGAACATCGCCTCATCGCGTCCGGACGAATGAAAAAATTGCGCCAGCGGGCTATGCTGAACTCGACCCGCGCCCCTGTTCGAAGGATCCGTCTCCATGCTGACGAGCCGCTTCGACGAAGCCTGTGGATATGCACACGAGCTGCATCGCTCGCAGACACGAAAGGGGACGAGCGTGCCGTACGTCAGCCACCTGATGGGCGTATCATCGATCGTCCTCGACGACGGCGGTACGGAGGACGAAGCGATCGCCGCGCTGCTCCACGATGCCCCCGAGGATCAGGGCGGCCGCGCGCGGCTCGAAGAGATCCGCGCGCGGTTTGGCGACGCCGTCGCCCGCATCGTCGAAGACTGCACCGATTCGTGGACGACGCCCAGGGAGCCGTGGCTCGAGCGCAAGCGCCGCTACATCGAGCACGCGCGGACGCTGGCGCCGGCGAGCCTGCGGGTCTCGGCCGCCGACAAAGTCCACAACACCTATGCGATCCTTCGCGACCTCCGGAACACCGGCGAACGCGCCTGGTCGCGCTTCGACGCGTCGGCAGACGATGTGGTTGCGTACTATCAGTCGCTGGTGCGCGCCTATCGCGACGCGGGCGGAGGGCGGCTCGTCGACGAGCTCGAGCGGATCGTTCGAGGGATAGAGAGGGAGATGGGTTACTAGTGCCGGATTCAGAGGGTTCGGTTCAGGTGCGCGGAAAACGTGAGCGAGGCGCGGGCCGTGGCGCGAAGATGGTCCAGCATCCGCTGACGGTGGGCGACTTCGCGCGGCGTCAGGCGGCGCGGGAGCGGGCGGCGGGGATGGTTCAGGCGATCGAACAGGGGCAGAACCCGCTGACGTGACTGTGCGTCGAAGCGAATGACCATGATCCCAAGGCTAGCGCGCCGGCGTGACAGGGCAGGTCACAGGCTGCTGCTCGCGAGCGTCTTGCTCGTGACCATGGTCTCGCCGGCCGCGGCCGCGTCACGGCAGTACGTGGCGCAGCGGTTCGACGCCGCGATTCGGGTCACGCCGGGCGGAGACCTCGAGGTCCGCGAGACCGTCACGTTCGACTTCCAGGCCGGCACCTTTGAAAAAGTCTGGCGCGAGATCCCCGGACGCCGCACCGATGGCCTCGAGATTCTGGATGCGACGATGGATGACGTGCCGGTCACACAGGGGCGCGGCCCCGGGCACGTCGTCCTGAGCGGCCGGCAGCGCACGCGCGTCGAGTGGCAGTTCACGCCGGTGGGCCCCTCGACCCACACGTTCGGCCTGAAGTACCGCGTTCGCCGCGTCGTCTTCACGGACGAACGCGGCGACGTGGTGGCCTGGCGGGCGCTCCCGACCGAGCACGGCTATCGCATCGCCTCAAGCCTCGTCACGCTGGATCTCCCCGACGCGCATGCGACGACACCGCTGGTCGAGCGGCGCGGCGTCGGCGCCGCGACGATCGCCGTCGACGATCGCTCCGTCGTCGTGCGCGCATCGGAGATCGCGCGGAACGGCTGGATCGCGATCGAGACGGTTCTTCCAAGCCGCCGGATCGTTGCCGTCCAACCGGAATGGCGGCAGCGCGAGATCGCCGCCGCATCGCTCGGGCCGCGGTGGGCGGCGGGCGCTGCCGCGATGGCGATGGCGGGCATCCTGATCGTCGTCGGCGTGCGCCGGCATTACGATCGCCCTTTGGTGGTTGAAACGGAGTCGATGGCGGTCGCGATGCCGGAGCACCTGCCGCCGGCGCTGGCCGGCGCGCTGCTGTCGCGCGGACGTGTGCAGGTCGGGCACGCGCTCGCCACTCTCGTCGATCTCGCCAACCGCGGCGTGCTGCTCGTGCGCGAGCTGCCGAAGCCGTTCGGCACGCGGCAGTACGAGCTGGCGCAGGTGCCTGGCCGTCACGAGCTGCTGCCGCACGAGGAGGCGGCGCTGACGATCGCGTTCGCCGGAGACGGCGACGAGGTGAACCTCTCGAAAGCGCGCGGACGGCTCGTCAGAAACGCGCGCCGCTTTGCCGCCGCGGCGGAAGCGGACCTGCTCGCGCGCGGCCTGATCGATCCGGGCCGCCGGGCGATCCGAGACCGGCTGCTGGCGATCGGCATCGTGTTCATGATGACCGGCGCGATTGCCGTGATCCCGCTGGCAATGCTCGTCGATCGGTTCGGCCCGTGGCCGCTGCTGCTCCCGCTCGGACTGGTGATCGCCGCATTCGCGGGCATCATCGGGTCGGCATCGACGACGGCATTGTCGAACGACGGCGTCGTGCGCGCGGCGCGCTGGCGCGGCTTCCGCCGCTACCTGAAATCCGCACTCGCCGATCGGCAGGTGCACGAGCCGGGGGCGCTCGCGGCGCGCGATCTCCCGCTGGCGCTCGCCCTCGGGCTCGGCTCGCAGTACTCGCGGTATCTCACGCGTCATCCGGGCGCGCTGCCGCCGTGGTTCGCCGCGGCCGACGCGCACGATGGCGGCATGGCGTGGGCCGCATTCATCGGCACCACCTCGCACGGCGCGGGTGGTGCGGGTGCGGGCGCCGGCGGCGCGGCCGGCGGCGGCGGATCCGGGGCCGGGTAGCGCGCCCGCATGGACGCCGAACGCGAGCGGCTGCGCGAATCAGCCGAGCGGCGCGCCCACTGGAAGCGGTGGGGCCCGTACCTGGCGGAACGCGCCTGGGGCACCGTGCGCGAAGACTACAGCGCGGACGGCTCCGCCTGGCGCTACTTTCCCCACGATCAGTCGCGCTCGCGCGCCTATCGCTGGAACGAAGACGGCATTGCCGGCTTCTGCGATCGCCATCAGCACATCTGCTTCGCGATTGCCCTCTGGAACGGATCCGACGCGATCCTGAAGGAGCGCCTCTTCGGCGTCACCGGACCGCAGGGCAACCACGGGGAAGACGTCAAGGAGTACTACTCGTATCTCGACGGCACGCCGACGCACTCCTACATGAAGTACGTCTACAAGTACCCGCAGCGCGCCTACCCGTACAACGAACTCGTCGAGGAGAACGCGCGGCGCGGGCCCGAGCTCCCCGAGTACGAACTGATCGACACCGGCGTCTTCGCCGGCAGCCGCTACTTCGACGTGTTCGTCGAGTACGCGAAAGCGGATCCGGAGACGTTCCTGACGCGGATCACGGTGCACAACCGCGGCCCGGAAGAGGCCGCGATGCACCTGCTGCCGACGTTATGGTTCCGGAACCGCTGGTCGTGGACCAAAGGGGCCACCCGGCCGGCGCTCGCGCGCGGCGACGCCCGCGACGGCACGGCGCTGATCGTCGTGGACGAACCGATGTACGGGCGACGCTATGTCGAATTCGATGGCGCGCCCGGCCTGCTGTTCACGGACAACGAGACGAACACGGAGCGGCTGTTCGCGACGCCCAATGCGGCGCCGTTCGTGAAGGACGCCTTCACCCGGTTCGTGGTCGAGGGCGATCGGGCCGCCGTCAATCCGGCCGCCACCGGGACGAAATGCGCCGCGCACTTCGTCACGACGATCGCGGCGGGCGCCAGCGCGACGTTCCGGCTCCGCTTCTCGAACGTGCGCGTCGACGCGCCCTTCGATGGCACGTTCGACGAGATCTTCGCCACCCGCATCCGCGAAGCCGACGAGTTCTACGCCGCGATCATCCCGGGCGATCTCAGCGAGGACGGGCGCCGGGTGATGCGGCAGGCGCTCGCGGGGCTGCTCTGGAACAAGCAGTTCTACCACTATGTCGTCCGCGACTGGCTGCGCGGCGACCCGGCGCAGCCGCCGCCGCCGCCCGAACGCAAGTACGGACGCAACAGCGACTGGACGCACATCTACAACGCCGACGTCCTGTCGATGCCCGACAAATGGGAATACCCGTGGTACGCATCGTGGGACCTCGCCTTCCATTGCATCCCGCTGGCGCTCGTCGATCCCGATTACGCGAAGGAGCAGCTGATCCTGCTGCTGCGCGAATGGTACCTGCACGCGAACGGGCAGATGCCGGCCTACGAGTGGTCGTTCGGCGACGTCAATCCGCCGGTCCATGCCTGGGCCGCATGGCGCGTGTACAAAATCGACCAGCGGCGGGCCGGTCGCCCCGATCGCGCGTTTCTCGAGCGCGTGTTCCACAAGCTGCTGCTCAATTTCACCTGGTGGGTCAATCGCAAGGATCCCGAAGGCAATAACCTCTTCGAGGGCGGGTTCCTCGGCCTGGACAACATCGGCGTCTTCGATCGCAGCCGCCCGCTGCCCGTCGCCGGGCACATCGAGCAGTCCGACGGCACGAGCTGGATGGCGATGTTCACCCTCAACATGCTGGCGATTGCGATGGAGCTGGCCGCCACCGATCCTGCCTACGAGGACATCGCGAGCAAGTTCTGGGAGCACTTCCTGATGATCGCCAGCGCGATGTCGAACCACGCCGAGGACATGCCGCATCTCTGGGACGAGGACGACGGGTTCTACTACGACGTGCTGCACACGGCCGATGGCGCGCGCCGCCCGCTCCGGGTGCGCTCGATGGTGGGGCTCGTGCCGTTGTTCGCCGTCGAGACGCTCGAGCCGCGGCTGCTGGAGCGGCTGGGCGCGTTCCGGCGGCGCATGACGTGGTTCCTCGAGAACCGGAAGGACCTCACCAGCAATGTCGCGTCGATGGAGCTGCCCGGGCTGGGCGAGCGGCTGCTGCTGTCCGTCGTCGATCGCGATCAGCTGGTGCGGATCCTCCGCGTCGTGCTCGACGAGCGGGAGTTCCTCTCCGGCTACGGCGTCCGCGCACTGTCGCGCGTGCACAAGGACCATCCGTTCGTGCTCACGACCGGCGGCTACGATCATCAGGTCGCCTACGAGCCGGGCGAGTCGACCAACCGCATGTTCGGCGGCAACTCGAACTGGCGCGGCCCGATCTGGTTTCCCGTCAATTACCTGCTGATCGAAGCGCTGCAGAAGTACCACTACTATTACGGCGACCAGCTGCAGGTGGAGTGTCCGACCGGCTCGGGCCGGATGATGACGCTGCGCGAAGTGGCCGCGGAGATTTCCCGCCGGCTCTGCTCGATCTTCCTGCGCGGCGAGGACGGCCGGCGTCCCGTGTTCGGCGCCAACGACACTTTCCAGCGCGATCCCTACTGGCACGACCTCATCCCGTTTCACGAGTACTTCCACGGCGACACCGGCGCCGGCCTCGGCGCCAGCCACCAGACGGGATGGACCGCCATCGTCGCCAAGCTGCTGCAGCAAAGCGGCGAACGCCGCCAGGGTCCGGCGTAATCCCCATGCATCCGTGGTCGGCTACACTTGTCTCGACGCTACTTGTCATCGCATCCCGCGATGGAACTGGGGGTCGCATGCTGAGGCGAGTGAGTCTTTCGGCAATTGCGTGTGTGGTGATGTGGCTGGGCAGCGCCGCGGCGCAGCAGACGACGACGCTGCGGAAACCCGACGTCATGTATGTGCCGACGCCCCCGGCGGTCGTTGCAGCCATGCTCGATCTCGCGCGCGTGACGGACAAGGACGTCGTCTACGACCTGGGCTGCGGCGACGGGCGCATCCCGATCCTGGCGGCCCAGAAATACGGCGCGAAAGGCGTCGGCATCGACATCGATCCGAAGCGGATCGAGGAAGCGAACGAGAACGCCAAAGCGGCGGGCGTCACCGGCAAGGTCACCTTCCTCAACCAGGACCTGTTCGAGAGCGACATCAGGGACGCGACGGTCGTCACGCTCTATCTGCTGCCCTCGCTCAACGAGAAGCTGATGCCGAAACTGAGGAACGAGCTGAAGCCGGGCACGCGCATCGTCTCGCATTCGTTCAGCATGGGCAGCACCTGGGCGCCGGAGGATCAGCGCGAAGTGGACGGCAAGACGATTTACCTGTGGCGTATTCCGGCGCGATAGCGAACGCGCCGGCAGACGGGGATCCGGAGACAGGCCTCCTGCGAGGGCATTGCGTATGGCGGACGCGCGTCAGGTCTACATCGGCACGGATGGCGGGGCCACGACCTCGAAGGTCGCGGCGGTATGGGCGGATGGATCGCCGGTGTCGACGAAGCTGCTGCAGGCGCCGACCCCGTCGTCGACCGGTCCCGATGCGGTCGTCGCGAGCTGGGTCGCCGCGATCACCACGTACCTCGAGCAGAACGGGCTGGCGTGGCAGCACGTCCAGGGCGTCGGCCTCTCGATTCCCGGGCCGTACCTGCGCTACGGCGTGTTCGGCAAATCGCCGAACCTTCCCGAGACGTTCATCGGCTTCGACGTCTACACCGCCTACGCGAACGCGCTCGCCGGACGCGCGGCGCGCACGGTGCCGCTGGTCGTCGGCAACGACGGCAATTTCGGCGGCGTTGCCGAGGCGCAGCGGGTCCGCGGCGCCGGACGCGCCTCGGTGTTGATGCTCGCCCCCGGCTCCGGGCTCGGCTGCGCGTATGTGGGGCCCGACGGACTGCCGCTCGAAGGGGATACGCTCAACGGCATGGAGGCGGCGCACCTGCCGGCGCCGCTGCACCTGCTCGGCGGCATCGATCCATATCCGTGCGGCTGCGGACGGACGTGGGGCTGCGTGGAGATGTACACGACGCTGGCGGGCCTGCCGCACCTGATCGCGCGCGCGCTGCAGTCACGGCCGGACCACGAGCTCGCGAAGCCGTCCTACGCTCCGCGTCAGCGGGCGCTCGCGCTGCGCGGGCTGGCGCAGAAGGGAGACCCGCTCGCGATCGAGGTCTTCGATTTTCAGGCGCGCGCGCTCGGCCTTCACGTCGCGTCGCTGATGATGGCGCTCGACACCGACTTCGTGGTGATTGCGGGCGGGCTGATGGATCCCGAGGCAACCACTGACGCGTTTCGCGCGCGGTACCTGACGACGATCCGCGAGACCGCGCTGCCCTATCTGTGGCCGACGCAGCAGCAGCGGCTGCGCATCGTCCCGGCGTCGCTCGGCGATCTCTCGCAGGCGATCGGCGCCGCCCTGGTTGCGCTGTACCAGTCGATGGCGCGGCCGGGCGTGAGCGATCGGACCGCCTCGTAGGCAGTCAGGCGCGCTTCGCGCGAAGCAGGTCGCCGGACCGCTCCGCCGCTTCCCGGATCAGAATCCCGATCTTGGAATGCGACGCTTCGACGTCCCTCGGGATGCCGGTGCGCGCCAGCTCGCCGGACGTCGTCGGACCGATGGACGCGATGACGCTGCGCTCGAGCTGTCGCCGGACGTCCTGCTCCAGCCTCATCTGCGCGGCGATCGTCCACAGGTGCGCCACCTGCACGCCGCTGGTGAAGATCGCCACGTCCACCTCGCCGCGCGCGATGGCGCGGATGGCGTTCCGCATCGGCCCGAGATCCTCCGGCAGCTCCCAGCGGTACACCGGAATCGCCGTCACGGCGGCGCCGCGCGCGCGCAGCGCGTCCAGCAGCTCGGGATTCGACACGCCGTATTCCTGCACGGCAATCCGCGCGCCGGCGAGCGGACGTTCGTGCGCGCGCGCGTCGATGGCGGTCACGACCTCGTGCCACGTGTTCGGCTCCGGCGCCGTCACCCACACCGGCACCTGCAGCTCGCGCAGCGCCGCGAGCGGCTTCGGCCCCCGCACCACGGTCTTCGTGCGCGCGAGCGCGGACGCCAGCCGGTCGCGCGGATAGTCGGGCTGCACGGCGTCGAGCAGCGCGCGGACGCCGACGCCCGTCAGAAAAATAACGATGTCGAACTCGCCGCGCTCGAGCGCCGCGGCGAAATCGCACGCTGCGTGATTGGAGTCGAGCGGCACCTCGCGCATCGCGGGCGCCGCGAGCGGACGGCCGCCGAACGTCCGGATCAGCGTCGCGGCCTCGGAGCTGCGGCGGCTCTCCAGGGAGAGCACGCGCAGGCCGTCGAACGTCGGCATCGGCATATCTCCACGATACCGCTATGTCGGGTCGCGCAGGTTGCGGAAGATGTCGCGATAACTGAAGCGGACGTCGAAGCGCAGCAGTGCGGCCACGAACGCGACAGGTGGCCGCTCTTCAGGAAGCCGCGGGGCGGTCATGCCGCCGCGCCCTGCTTGGCGATCGCCGCACGGTCCGGCACCTCCACCAGCACGACTCCTTCGTCCACGCGGACCGGGTACGACTGAACGCACGCGGCCCCACCCGGGCGGTCGACCGCGCCGGTCTGCAGGTTGATCCGCCAGGCGTGCAGCGGGCACACCACGGACGCGCCGGTGACGATACCGTCGCAGAGCGGGCCGCCGCTGTGCGGACAGCGGTTGTCGACGGCGAGGAACCGATCGCCCAGGTTGAAGATTGCGATCTCGCGGCCGTCCTCGAGCCGCACCGGGCGCCCCTCGCGGGGCGGAATGTTCGTAGATGACGTGATGCGAATCCAGCGGGCGTTCGTCATACGTTGAGCTGATCGATGGGATCGAGCGGAATGAACTGCGTCGGGTTGACCGGCGTGCGCCCTTCCTGCCAGGCGTCGCGTGCGCGCGCCTTCGACTTGCGCAGGCGATCGCGGAGCGCCGCCTTCACCGGCGCCGGCGCGTAAACGGTTTCCTTGCGGACCTTCTCGATGCCGAGCCGCTCGACGAAGTCGTAGGTCCGCTCGAGATAGTTGGCGTGCTCGCGGTAGTACTGGAAGAACAGCTCGGCGGCTTCGAGCGCGGCCGCCGTCGTCTCGACGGTCACGAGCAGGTCCGCCTTGCGGACGGATTTGCCCGCGGCGCCGCCGACGACGACCTGCCATCCGCCTTCGACGCCGACGAGGCCGATGTCCTTCACGGTCGCTTCGGCGCAGTTGCGCGGGCAGCCGACCGCCGCCATCTTCACCTTGTGCGGCGTGTAGAGGTGCTCGAGGCGCCGCTCCAGCTCGATTCCGGCCGCGGTGGAGTCCTGCGTGCCGAACCGGCAGAAGTCGGTGCCGACGCAGGTCTTCACCATGCGCACCCCCTTGGTGTACGCCTGGCCGGAGGGCATGCCGAGATCCGCCCACACCGCGGGCAGATCCTCTTTCCGGATCCCGAGCAGATCGATGCGCTGGCTGCCGGTGATCTTCACCATCGGGACGCGGTACTTGTCCGCGACGTCGGCGATCCGGCGCAACTCGGCCGCCGAGGTCACGCCGCCGCGCATCCGCGGGACGACGGAGAACGTGCCGTCCTTCTGGATGTTGGCGTGGACGCGATCGTTGATGAAGCGGGCGGACCGGTCCTCGTCGTGATCGCCGCACCACCGCATGTCCAGCATGTAGCTCAGGGCCGGCTTGCACACTTCGCAGCCGGCGCCATTGCCGTAGATGTCGAGGACGTCCTGGACCGATCGCAGGCGCTGGCTGCGGAGGATCTCGCGCAGCGCCTCCTGCGTGAACGGCACGCACGCGCAGAGGACCTTGCGCGTCTCCTCCTCGAAGTCGGGGGCGACCGCCTTGAGCAGCGCCTGGCAGAGCCCGGTGCAGCTGCCGCAGCCGGTGCTCGCACGCGTGGCCTCCTTCAGCTGTGACAGCGTGTTGACGCCCTGCTGATGGATCGCCTCGATAATCGACGCCTTCGTGACCCCGACGCAGCCGCAGACCGTCGCGCTGTCCGGCATCTGCGCCACGTCCACGCCGGGGTCCGCGGGCGGCGGTGGAACGAGCAGGTGCCGCCGTTCGGCCGCGAGGTCCTTGCCCGTGCGGAGCCACTCCATGTAGCGATGGCTGTCGGCGGTCTCGCCGACGAGGATCACGCCCGACAGGCGGCCGTCGCGCAGCACGAGCTTCTTGTAGACGCCGAGCGCGGGATCCTCGAAGCGCACCGGCGCCGCGTCGGGCGCGTCTTCCCACGCGCCCGCCGAGAAGACCTCGACGCCCATGATCTTGAGCTTCGCCGCCTGGATACTGCCTTCGTACTTCGCGCCTCTGTTCCCCGTGATCGTCGCGGCGAGCACCCTGGCCTGCTCCAGCAGCGGCGCGACGAGGCCGTAGCACACGCCGTTGTGCTCGACGCACTCGCCGACCGCGAAGACGTCGGGCCGCGACGTTTCCATGAAGTCGTTGACGAGGATGCCGCGGCCGACGGCCAGGCCGGCGCGCCTCCCCAGCTCCACGTTCGGACGGATCCCTGCCGCGACGACGACCAGGTCGGCCTCGAGCTTGGTGCCGTCCGCGAGCTCGACGCCGTCGACGCCGCCGCCGCCGAGCACCGCCGTGGTGCTGCGGTTCACCAGCACCCGCACGCCGAGCTGCGCGATCCGTTCCTGCAGGTACGCGCCGCCGGCCGGATCGAGCTGACGCTCCATCAGGCGATCCATCAGGTGGACGACCGTGACGTCGCAGCCCTGGACCTGGAGCCCGCGCGCCGCCTCGAGGCCGAGCAGCCCGCCGCCGATCACCACCGCCTTCACGCCGGGCGCGGCCCGCGCCAGGAGGCCGCGCGTGTCGTCGAGCGTGCGGAACACGAAGACACCGTCCTTGTCGAGGCCGGCGATCGGCGGCATCCACGCCGTGCTGCCGGTCGCGAGCAGCAGGACGTCGTACGCGGTCGTCCGCCCATCGTCCGACGTGACCGTCTTGCCGTCGGCGTCGACGTCGATCACGCGCGTGCCGAGATGCAGATCGATGGCGTGGCGCTGGTACCAGTCGATCGGGTTGAGCACGATGTCGTCGGCCGACTGCTCGCCCGCGAGCACCGAGGACAGCAGAATGCGGTTGTAGTTGACGTGCGTCTCGTCGCCGAAGACCGTGATCGCGAAGGTCGGGGCGTGCTTGAGGATCTGCTCCGCCGCCGCGATCCCGGCCATGCCGTTGCCGACCACCACCAGACGCGTCATCGCGCGGCCCCCCCTCTGCGCCGGCGGGGCTTCGCGTCCGGGGCGGACCGCTCGACGCGGACGGCGCACTGCTTGTAGTTCGGCTCGCGCGAGATCGGATCGAAGGCGCTCTGCGTCAGCTGGTTCGCGTTGAACTCCGCCCAGTGGAACGGGACGAAGACCTGGCCCGGTGCGATCGTCTCGGTGAGCCGCACCTGCAGGCCGCGGATCCGCCCGCGCTGCGACACGACGTCCACGCGATCGGCCGCCGTCACGCGCAGGCGCTCGGCGTCGCGCGGATTGATTTCGACCCAGGCGGACGGCGCGAGCCAGTCGAGGATCGGCACCCGGCCCGTCTTCGTGCGCGTGTGCCAGTGCTCCACCGTGCGGCCGGTGTTCAGGATGAACGGGTACTCCGGCCGCGGCTGCTCCGGAAACGGCTCCCATTCGGTCGGAATCAGCCGCGCCCTGCCGTCAGCGGTCTGGAACCGGCCGTCGGTGTACAGCCGCCGCGTCGCCGCCGCGTGCGTGGCGCCGGCCGGAAACGGCCACTGGATGGCGCCCTCGCGCGCCAGCGCCTCGTAGGTCAGGCCCGAGTAGTCGCACAGGCGTCCGGCCGACACGCGCCGCCACTCGTCGAACGCGTGCTCCGGTTGCGTCCATCCGGGAAAGAGCGCCTCGCGGCAGCCGAGCGCGGCGGCGACGTCGAGGAAGATGTCGAAGTCGCTCCGCGCCTCGCCCGGCGGGTCGACCGCGCGATTGACCTTGCTGACGCGGCGCTCCGAGTTCGTGAAGGTCCCTTCCTTCTCGCCCCAGATCGCCGCGGGCAGCATCAAATCCGCCAGCGCCGTCGTCGGCGTCGGGTGGAAGCCGTCCTGGACGACGAGGAACTCGAGCGACTCGAGCGCCTGCTGCAGCACGCCGAGATTGGGAAACGACACGACGGGATTCGTGCCGATGATCCACAGCGCGCGGATCTCGCGGCGCAGCACGGCCTCGATGATGTCCGGATATGCGTGCCCGCGCGCGGCGGGGATGCCATCGGCGGGCACGTTCCAGATCGCGGCCAGCGCCTCGCGATCGTCGGCGCGCTCGAACGTGCGGTAGCCCGGGAGGCTCGAGGTGAAGCCGGCTTCGCGCGTCCCCATGGCGTTGCACTGCCCCGTGATGGAGAACGGCGCGGCCCCGGGGCGCCCGATCTGTCCGGTGATCAGCGCGAGGTTGTTGATCGCGTTGACCGTCTCGGTGCCCTTGGTGCTGTGGTTGACGCCCATCGTCCAGCCGATGAACGCCGCGCGGGCGCGGGCGTAGAGCCAGGCGGTCTCGTAGAGGCGATCGACCGACAGGCCCGTGATCGCGGCCACGTGCTCCGGCGTGTAGCGCCGTACGCTCTCGCGCAGCGCCTCGAAGCCCGACGTGTGCGCCGCGATGTAGTGGCGATCGATCAGGTTCGCGTCGATCACGATGTGAATGAGGCCGTTGACCAGCGCGAGATCGGATCGCGGCGCGAGCGGCAGGTGCAGATCCGCGCGCATCGCCGTCTTGGTGACGCGCGGATCCGCGACGATCAGCGTCTTCGCGGCGTTGCGCTCGAGCCGCTGCCACAGGATCGGGTGGTTGTCCGCCACGTTGGCGCCGATGAGGAACACCACGTCGGCGCACTCGAGATCCTCGTACGCGCCGGGCGGCCCGTCGCTGCCGAACGATCGCTTGTAGCCGGCGACCGCGGTCGACATGCAGAGCGTCGTGTTGCCGTCGTAATGCCGCGTGCGCAGGCCGAGCTGCACCAGCTTGCCGAGCGTGTAGACCTCCTCGGTCACGAG
>JABFWM010000489.1 GCA_013362195.1 Acidobacteriota bacterium | reverse complement strand
CAGTTGTCGCAGGCCGGGTCTTCAGACCCGGCGTGGTTGCGGCGCGAGTTGTCGCAGGCCGGGTCTTCAGACCCGGCGTTGGGTGATCGCCTGGCATCACCGGCTACCTGACCTGCGGGAACATCTGCTTCAGCTCGTCCACCGGGGCCTGGCGCCCGTACTGACCGAGCTCGAAGGCTTCGGCGTATTTCACCTTGTCGGCGCGCTCCTTGCCGTAGAGGGTGGCGAGCCGCTCGCGATATTGGTCCGCCACGGCCGCGCTGCGGGTCTTCACCTGATCCAGCATGTACGCCTTGCGCTCCTGCTCGCCGCGCGGCACGTTCGCCATCGTCCGTCCCTGCCACGAATCCTCGTCGCCGAACTGCGACGGCATGGCCGACACGCACTGCCATTTCTTCTCGGCAGACTCATCGATCGGCACGACGACGGTCGGGTCGAACGGATATGGATGCTTGAAACCGTCGGAGTAGTACATGAAGACGGGGTTACGCGGCGTCGGCGGCGTGTCGGGAATGAAGAACGGCGCGACGACGACCACCGCCGAATCGTCCATCAGCACACCGGTGTATCGATGATCGGGATGATAGTCGTACGGGCGGTGCCCCATGACGATATCGGCCTGCCAGTCGCGAATGAGGCGCGCCATCGCCTTGCGATTCTCGAGGGTGGGCACGAGCTCGCCGTCGTGGATGTCCATCACGTCATTTTCGATGCCGAGAATCCTGGCGCATTCGGTCACTTCCGCCTTGCGGCGCTTCGCGAGCGGGCCGCCGGCCTGCGCGAAGTGGCCGATGTCGCCGTTGGTCATCGCCACGAACTTGACCTTGGCGCCTTGCGCGGCCCACAGTGCGGCGACGCCGCTGGCCTTCAACTCGGCGTCGTCGGGATGGGCGCCGAAGGCGATAATGCGCAGCGGGCGCGGCTGCGCGGGCGCTTGTCCGTTCACGGGTGAATGCAGGAGCAGGGCGGCGCCGGCCGCGGCCAGCGCAAGGGAGACGCGTGTCATCGGGAACCTCGCATGCGGAATCATAGATCGATGATCGGTGTGCTGATGCTATCGGCGTGTGTCGCGGCGACGTCACTGGCGCGTCCGGCGCCGCCCGCGCGGCGCTCGTACGACGTGGTCGTCTACGGCGCGACGGCCGGCGGCATCGTTGCCGCAATCAGCGCCGCGCGTGAAGGGCTGCAGGTGGCGATCGTCACGCCCGACGCGCATCTCGGCGGCATGGTCTCGGGCGGCCTCGGGTGGACGGATTACGGGAAGAAGGAGGTCATCGGCGGCTACGCGCTGGAGTTCTTCGAACGCGTCGGACGCAAGTACGGCCGCGACGTCGAGTGGCACTTCGAGCCGCACGTCGCCGAGGCGGTGTTCGAGGACTGGATCAAGGCGTCAGGGGTGCGCGTGTTCCGGCAGCAGCGCCTGCGCGAGCACCGTGGAGTGCGGAGGTCGGGCACGGTCGTCGCCGAGCTGATCGTCGACAACGGCGACAGCTTTGCCGGCCGGATCTTCATCGACGCGAGCTACGAAGGAGACCTGATGGCGCAATCAGGCGTGACCTACACGTGGGGCCGCGAGGGCACGCAGGCATACGGCGAGTCGCTGGCCGGCGTCCGGGAGCGCACGCCGCTGCACCAGTTCCGGGCCGCGGTCTCGCCATTCGACGCGGCGGGGCGGCTGCTGCCGGAGATCATGCCACGCTCGAACGACGCGGTGGGCGCGGCCGACAAGCGCGTCCAGGCCTACAATTTCCGCCTGTGCATGACGAAGAATCCGGGGAATCGCGTGCCGTGGCCCAAGCCATCGACGTACGATCCGGCGCGGTACGAGCTGCTGGCGCGGTATCTGCCGGCGCTCGAAGCGACGCTGGAGCGGCCGCTCGGCATCAACGACGTGATGAAGGCCGACGTGCTGCAGAACGGCAAGACCGATACGAACAACAACGGCGCGTTTTCGACCGATGACATCGGCGGCAGCTACGACTATCCCGACGGCAGCTACGCGGCGCGGGCGCGCATCCGCCAGGCCCACGTGGATTACATCCAGGGGTTCCTGTATTTTCTTGCCACGGATGCGCGTGTACCCGCGGCGCTGGCGGCCGAGATGAACGCGTGGGGCCTCTGTGCGGACGAATTCGCCGACGCCGATCACTGGCCCTATCAGCTCTACGTGCGGGAAGCGCGCCGGATGGTTGGCGAGTACGTGATGTCGCAGAAGGACATCCAGACCGAGCTGACGAAGGCGGACGCGATCGGCATGGGGTCGTACAACAGCGACTCGCACAACGTGCAGCGGCGGCCGACGCCCGATGGCCGCGCGGTCGAAAACGAAGGAGACATGCAGGTCCCGGTGACGCCGTACCAGATTCCGTACCGCGTCATGCTGCCACAGCGCGCCGAGGCGACGAACCTGCTCGTGCCGGTGTGCTTCTCGGCGACGCACGTCGCGTATTCGACATTGAGAATGGAGCCGCAGTACATGATCATCGGCCAGGCGGCCGGTGTGGCGGCAAAGCTCGCCGTGGCGCGGCGCGTGGCGGTGCAGCGTATCGATACGGAGGCGCTGCGGGCCAGGCTCCGGGCGCAGCGCGCCGTGTTCGAGCGGAACTAATCATCTCGTGCGATCTTCATGCTGATCAAAGTCTTTGCTGATTCGAACGCCCTGGGCGAGGCGGCCGCGACCGACGCCGCGGCCCGTATCCGGGCGGCCCTCGCCGCGCGCGGCGAGGCCCGCATCATCGCGGCGACCGGCGCGTCGCAGTTCGCGTTTCTCGATCGCCTCGTTCGCGCGCCGGACCTCGACTGGTCGCGCGTGGAGATGTTTCATCTCGACGAGTACGTCGGCCTTCCGGCCGACCATCCCGCCAGCTTTCGCAAGTACCTGCTCGAGCGGCTGATTCGCCCGACGGGCATCACCCGCTACCACTTCCTGGACGGTCTGCAGGATCCGCAGCAGGTCTGCCGAGACGTGGGACGGGCCTTGACCGAACGCCCAATCGACGTCGCGTTCGTCGGCATCGGCGAGAACGGTCATCTCGCGTTCAACGACCCGCCCGCGGATTTCGAGACCGACAGCCCGTACCTCGTGGTGCACCTCGACGAGCGGTGCCGGCAGCAGCAGGTCGGGGAAGGATGGTTCGGATCGGTCGCGGACGTGCCGGACACCGCGATTTCGATGAGCGTCCGTCAGATCCTGCGGGCGCGTGCGATGGTGTGCGTGGTGCCCGACGCCCGCAAGGCGGAGGCGGTACAGCGATCGGTGGAAGGTCCAATCGATCCGATGACGCCCGCGTCGATCCTGCGCACCCATCCCGACATCACGATCTACCTGGACGAGGCATCCGCCGCGCTGCTCGAGTCCGCCGACGAATGACGCGTCCCATTCGCCGGCTGCGCTGGTATATCGGCACGCTGCTGTTTCTCTCCACGGTCATCAACTACATCGACCGGCAGACGCTCAGCGTCCTGGCGCCCTTCCTGAAAACGGAATTTCGCTGGACCAACAGCGATTTCGCGCTGGTCGTCATTGCCTTCCGCGTCGCCTACTCGATCGGCCAGACGCTCAGCGGACGCTGGCTGGACCGCGTGGGTACGCGCGCGGGGCTGAGCGTGGCGGTCGCGTTCTATTCCATTTCGGCGATGCTGGCGTCGCTCGCGGCCGGTCTCCGCAGCTTCGCGGCCGTCCGTTTCCTGCTCGGGCTGGGCGAGTCGGCAAACTGGCCAGGCGCCACGAAAGCCGTCGCCGAGTGGTTTCCACGGCGCGAGAGCGGATGGGCCGTGGCGCTGTTCGACAGCGGATCGTCAATCGGCGCGGCGGTGGCGCCGTTCATCGTGCTGTGGGTGTATCAGCTCACGGGGAGCTGGCGGCCCGCCTTCCTCGTCACCGGCCTGCTCGGCTTCCTGTGGATCCCGCTGTTCCGATCGGTCTATCGCGGGCCCGAGGAGCATCCGCGTCTCTCGCCGGAGGAGCGCGCCGACATTCTCGCGAACCGCGCGTCGGCCGCGGCCGTTGACGGCGCCGGCGGCACGCTGCTGCGCTACTCGACGCTGCTGACGCTGCCGCAGACGTGGGGCATCATCATCGGAAAGGCGCTGACCGATCCGGTGTGGTTCTTCATCACCGACTGGTTCGCGATCTTTCTCGTCAGCCGAGGGTTCAAGGTCGAAGACAGCCTGCTGGCGTTCTGGGTCCCGTTCGTCGCCGCCGATCTCGGCAACTTCGCGGGCGGCGGGTTGTCGAGCGTCTTGATTGCGCGTGGCTGGCGCGTCGGCACGGCGCGGAAGCTCGTCATCGTGCTCGGCGCGCTCGGGATGTTGCTGCTGATTCCCGCGATCTACGTCTCGTCGCTCGGCGCGCGCGCGGCCAGCTTTGCGGTGGCGACCTTCTCGTACGCCGCGCTCTCGACGATGATTCTGAACCTGCCGGCGGATATCTATCCGCCTCGTTCGGTCGCATCCGTCAGCGGCATGTCGGGCACCGGGGCGGGCATCGGCACCATCCTCGCGACCTACACGACCGGTGTGGTGTCCGACCGTTTTTCGTTCGCGCCGCTGCTGATCGGCGCGAGCCTGGTGCCGCTCGTCGCGATGGCGGCCGTGCTGCTGCTCGTCCGTAACACGGCGGAGACGCGGCGCGGGGTCGTCATGCCCATTTAGAATTGAGCTTCCGGCTGCAGCCCGAAGCTACGGGAAGC
>JABFWM010000635.1 GCA_013362195.1 Acidobacteriota bacterium | reverse complement strand
CGAGCACGTCGATCGGTTGACCACCGACGACACGCCCGATCTCGTCGTGATCCAGGTCTATATCACCAACGCCTATCGCGCCTATCGCCTCGCCGACCTCTATCGCGCGCGCGGCGCGTTCGTCGCGCTCGGCGGCCTGCACGTGACGTCATTGCCGCAGGAGGCCGCGGCGCATGCCGACGCGATCTTTCTCGGCCCGGGCGACCAGACCTTTCCGCGGTTTCTCGCGGACCTTCGCGCCGACCGCGCCCGGCCCGTCTACCGCGCCGCGGACGGCCGCACTCTTGAACGGATTCCGCCCGTCCGCCGCGACCTCATTCGGCGGACGCGGTACCTCGTCCCTAATTCGATTGTGGTGTCGCGCGGCTGCCCGCAGCATTGCGACTTCTGCTACAAGGACGCGTTCTTCGCCGGCGGCCGGTCGTTCTATACGCAGCGCGTCGACGAGGCGCTCGCCGAGATCGCGCGGCTGCCCGGCCGCCACCTCTATTTCCTCGACGACCACCTGCTCGGCGATCCGCGGTTCGCGCGCGCGCTCTTCGACGGCATGCGCGGCATGCGCCGGCTGTTTCAAGGCGCGGCCACCGTCGACTCGATTCTGCGCGGCGACCTGATCGAACGCGCCGCCGATGCCGGCCTGCGCAGCCTGTTCGTCGGATTCGAAACGCTGACGCCGGGCAACCTGCGGCGGAGCGGCAAACGGCAGAACCTCAATCGCGACTACGCCGCCGTCACCCGCCGGCTGCACGATCTCGGGGTCATGATCAACGGCAGCTTCGTCTTCGGGATGGACGACGACGGCCCCGACGTGTTCGCGCGGACGGTCGAGTGGGCGGTCGCGCAGGGGATCACGACCGCGACCTTCCACATTCAGACGCCGTATCCGGGCACGGGTCTGCACGCACGCATGGAGCGCGAGCGGCGGATCACGACGCGCAACTGGGATCTCTACGACACGCGCCACGCCGTCTATCGGCCGGCCGGGATGAGTGCGCGCGAGCTCGAGGAGGGCTACGAGCAGGCCTATCGCGAGTTCTACACGTGGTCGTCGATCGCGCGAGCGTCGCGCGCCCACGGGACGGTGAAGCACCAGGCGAAGCACTTCTTCTACGCCGCCGGCTGGAAGAAGTTCGAGCGCGCGTGGGACCTCGTCATCCGGGCCCGTCAGCTGCCGATGGTGACGCCCCTGCTGGAGGGGGTCTTGTCAAAAGTCACCCGCTGCGGCACGCGGGCCGAGGCCGCCGTTCCGCCGGGTCTCGAGACCCGGCCGACGGCGTTCGAGACTCGATAAACGCGCACGCCCAGCAGGACGCGTCCGCGCGACTCCAGTCGACGTTCGGATACCGGCGTTCGGCGGGTCGAGAGACCCGCCCTCCACCGGCCGTGTGATTCCGGTCTCTCCTACTTCGTCAGCTTCAGATTCGAGACGGTGACATCCATGTTGTGGCTGACGCGAATGCCGTACACGCCGTCGGTCGATTCGAGCTTGCCGGGGCCGACCAGTTCGGCCTTGTCGAATGACGCGACGGTCGTGCCGTTGATCTGGCATTCCGCCTTGTCGGGCTTCACGATCCACGCGACTTCCTGGGTGACGCTCTCGTCGGCCGACGCCGCCTTCTTGACCGCCGGGTTCGGCGTCTTGCGCGCGACTTGCGTGACATTGCTGCCGTTGAAGCGGCGCACGATGTACGAGCCGTCGCGATACGCGGTGCAGTAGATCAGGCTTTGCTCCGGCGTCCCCATCCTGCTTCCGCCGATGAAGAGGCCCATCGGATGCGGATGTCCCGACGTCATCTTCGCTTCCGTGAACGTCGCCTTGACGGTGTAGTCGCCGCTCGCCGTGTTCTTCGGGTTCCAGTACACCGCCGCGGGACCGATCGTCAGGTGGAACGTGTCCCCTTTCTGCTCGAACTTCGAGTCCTTGACGGACTTGCCCTGCGACGCCGCCTGAGAGTCAACCGCGCCCTGCCAGCCCGGCGCGGTGATGCCGCCGCCGGCGACGGTGCGGTCGGCATCCTGCTGGCCCGCGGTCGAGAGCACCGGTACCAGCACGGCCACGCCAATCACGAACGCTGTCCTGCACCACTCGCGCATGTCGTCCTCCTCGCGTAACAGTTGCGGCTGGTTGATCGACCGGGCGATCTATTTCAGCTCGCGGACCTTGATGTTCCGGAACGCCAGCGTGCCGGCGTGATCGCCCTGCAGCGCGAAATACCCCTTCTTCGCGCGCCCGTAGTTCGGCCACGCCTTGAACTTGCTCGCCTGCACTTTGGCTTCCCAGTCGGGACTCCACAGCTCGTATGCCACGGCCTTCACGCCATTGAGCCAGTGCTCGACGTGCGCGCCCTTCGCGATGATGCGCGTCGCATTCCATTCGCCGATCGGCCGCGGCTTCGCCTCCGGCGCGGGCGGATACAACCCGTACGCGGCGGCCGCGAGCGTCAGCGGGGTCTTGTTGTCCTCGGCCTTCTCGTTGTCGAGCAGCTGGTATTCGGGCGCGGTCCAATAAATGTGGGAGTACTCCTCGGTACCGCGATAAAAAATGCCGGCGTTGCCTGCGTCGCTCAACTGCCAGTCGATCGTGAGTTCGAAATCGCCGAACTGATCCCGGGTCACGAGGTCGGCGACGCGCGTGTCCTTGTACAGCGTGCCGTCCTGGATCCTCCATCCTTCGGGAACCGTCTCGCTCTTGTAGCCGCGCCATGCATCGAGCGACGTGCCGTCGAAGAGCGTCTTCCACCCGCCCGAGGCCGCGGCTGGCTTCCGTGCCTGTCCCGCGACGCCCGCAACCAGCAGGGCGCAGGCGGCGGCCGCGAGCGCGCTGATCTTCCCGTTCCACTCCCTCATCAGTGATCTCCCTTCCGCACCGCGGGCTCGAAGACCCGGATGCGACGTAACACTATATCGACGAACCACGCCGACAAGGCCAACGTGACGAATGCGGGCCAGAGCGGCCGCCGCTCGGTGCGGCGATCGACGGCGCCACCGGCGAGCGATGCCGCCGTCGGCTTCCACGTGCCGCCAGTCGCCAGCGCGATCGACGCGAGGCGGCGCTCGTCAGGCGGAGTAAAACGGTACTCCGCGCCGGGGTCCGGGGCCACGATTCGCGCCGGCTCGTTCATCGCACCGGGCGCGTCGCCGGCGATCGGCAGCGCGCGGACGGTCACGCGGTCATACGCGGGTGCGACCACGTGCGTTTCGTAGCGGCCCGGCGCGATCTGCCGCAAGGGCGCGTCCACCGTCCTCCCGGCACCGGTACCGGACGTTGACGAGACGCGCACCACCGGATGCAGCAGCTCGCGATAGGCGCCGCGAGCATCGCGCGCCTCGAGCGCAACCGTCAGGGCGCGCAGTCCACCGCGGATCGGGCCGGGCGCAACCTCCAGCCGCAGCGGCTGCGGACGCTGGCGCGCGATCGCGCGCACCACCGACGTGAAGAACGGCCCGTAGCCGCGCCACGTCACCCAGTTGGCCGCCCACCGATCCTTGACGTCCGACGCGAACACCGCGGTGCGTCCGAGGCCGATCGGCCAGAACGCCAGCAGCGGCTCGTCGTCGCCGGTGGCGGCGACCTCGAGCGCGGTGTCCTTGAGCACCGTCGCGGTGCGCCCCTTCAGCGGCGGCACGCGCCGCAGATCGACGCCCGACAGGAACCCTGGCGCCTTGATCACCGGCACGATGTCTTTCTCCTCGAACGACGGGCTCGCCGCGTTCTTCGCTTCCGTCACGAAGATCTGCGGCAGCTGCTTCGCGTCCTCCGACACGTACGCCCGCCCCTTGCCCCAGGCCGCAAAGCTGCGCAGCAGCTCCGGGTTGGCCGACGGCCCGATCGCCACGGTGGACAGGGTGATGCGGGCGTCGACCATCTTCTCGATCAGCGACTCGTAGTCGGCCGGGTACGATCGTCCATCCGACAGCATCACGATGTGGCGGGCGCGCGCCTTCGCGGCCCGGAGCGCGAGGTAGGCCTGCTCCATCGCGGGATAGAACAGCGTGTTGCCGGCCGGTTCGATTGCGGCGATGCGGCGGCGGATCTCGTCGCGATGTCCTTCGATCGTGCGCAGCGTGACCGCCCAGTCGAACTTGTCGTTGAACGTCAGGATGCCAATCGCCTGATCGTCCTTCATGACGTCAACCGCCGCCTGCGCCGCTACCTTGCACAAGTCCATCGAGCGGCCGGACATGCTGAGCGATCGATCGAGGACGAGCACGAGCGCGACCTCCGGCTCGTCCTTGCGCTCGAACGTGACCGGCGTCAATCGCTCGAGGGTCGTCCTGCGATAGCCGCGTTCGCCGAACACCGCCTCGCCGCCGGCGACGAGCAGTCCCCCGCCGCCTTGCTCGACCCATTGCGCGATCGCCGTCATCGAGCTGTCGGCGATCGCGGCACGCGGCACGTCGCTCAGCACCATCGCATCGTAGGGCTCGAGGTCGGCGGCGCTCCGCGGCAGTCCCGCCGCACCCCGCACGCTGACGTCGAACCCCGACGCGGTCAGCGCGCCGGACAGGTAGCGGGCGCTCGATGTCACCCGTTCCACGTAAAGCACCGCTGGACGACGATCCACCCACACCTCGCGCGGGAATTGATCGTTGACGCCAAGGGGATCGTCCGGCATGCGGATGGCACCCTCGATCACGTGCGCGCCGGGCGTCGCAATCTTCGCCTCCAGGCTGATGCGCGTCGTCCCCTTCGTCACCATCGCGGGCTGCTCGGCGGCGACGACGCCGTCGACGCGAATGGATGCGGTGAGGTTCGCGTCCCGCTGGCTGCCGACGACCATCGTCGCGGGAAACGGCGCGTCCGCGGTGATGCGATCGGGCACATCGATCCGCTCGACCCAGGCATCGCCCAGCGATCGCACGGTCATCGGATGCACGGACACCGGCACGTGCGCCGCCGCCAGCCGGGCGACCGCCATCGAGGCGTCGCCGGCCGTCGGATGTCCGTCGGTGAAGAGGACGATCCGCGGCACGCGCCCCGACGCAAGCTCCGCGCGCGCGCCGTCCAGCGCCGCTTCGAGATCCGTGCTGCGGCGATCGATCCGGCTGCCCTGGCTGCGCGAGGGATCCTCGTGGGCGAGCTGGCGCAGCGCCTCGGTGCTCTCGAGCCGCACGGTGTTTGCCGCGAACGCCACGATCGCGACATGGTCCGGCCGCCGCGCCGCGTTCACCTCGTCGATGGTCCGGGCCGCCGCCTCGATCGCCCGCGTAGCGATGCTGTGCGACACGTCCACGAGATAGACAATCGACTCGCGCGACGAGGCACTCGAGCGGACCGGACGCGCGAGCGCGACCGCAAGGGCCGCGAGCATCACCGAGCGCACCGCAGCCTGCAGGAGCCGCTGGCGCCGGTTGAAGTTGCCGCGGCCGAACGGCAGCGCGATCCAGACGGCGGGAAGTGCCGCGAGCAGCCACAACGCGCCAGGGGCGATGCAGGTCACCAGCACCTCACACCGTGATCCGCCGCTGCCATGTCCACCACTCCGCGCAGGCGAGCGCGAAGGCGGCAAGGACCGCGTACATCCACCAGGGACGGCGAGCCCCGGCTGCCTGCACGGTTCGCCGCTGCTGATCGGCGGTCAGGCTCGTGCGGCCCACGTTCGACGTCCCGGCATCGCCCGCGTTCACGGCCAGCGCGACGCGCGCCCCGTGACTGCTGGCGAAATAGAGGCCAGGCGATCGCAACACGCCTACGGCACGACCGTCGACCCCTGTCAGCCGCACCGCGCGGCCGCGCTCGTCCTCCAGCCGCTGCAGGCCATCGTCGAACGTCACGGGACCCGGGCGGCGCACGCCGGCTGACGACACGCGCGCGAGCCAGTCCAGCGCATTGCCGACGAGGACGGGAAATGCCGGGGCGGACGCGAGGTTCGACTCGGCGGCGCTGAACGAGAGCACGACCGCGCGCCGGCCCGCCTGCTCGCCCGCGTACACCAGCGGCGTCCCGCGCGCGCTCGCGGCAATGACGTCGAGCGGCAGCGACCGATACGCGCGCGCCTTGTCGATCGTGACGGTGAACGGATCGACGCCGAGCACCACGGCATGTGCACCGGCGGCCGTCCATGTCGGCCGCACTTCCTCCGATGCGATGGGCAGCGGTGGCGCGAAGGACAGCGCGGGACGATCGGGCACGCTGTCGGGCGCCCAGCCGTCGAACACGAAGACGTCGGCCTGGATGGTGCGGCCGTAGGAGGAGGGATCGAGGAACGTCGCACGCACGTCAGGATCGCCGGCGAACAGCCGCGCCAGCCACGTGGTGTGCGCGCCGACCACGGCGACGGCGAGGGGCCGGGCGCGTTCAATCCAGGCGATCGCCTCGTTATCGGCGTCGAGCGCATCGGCCCGCGCCTCGATGCGGGCGCGGATCGCGGCGTCGCCGCCGCGCGCGAGCGGCACGATCTGCCGCAGCGTCTCGCCCGCCCGCATCTCGAGGCGGCGATCGAGCACGGTCGCGCGGCCCCGCGTGATCGTCAGATGCGCCGTCTGTGAATCGGCGGCGTAGTTCGCGACCTCGACATACGCGTCGCCGGCAGCGGCGCCGCCGAGCGATGGCCTGACCTCGAACGCGGTGATCGCGACGTTCGCAGCGGGTTCGAACACCGAGTGCACCGTCACGCCGCGCTCGATCGCGCGGGCGACGCCGCCGTCGGTGATGAAGTGGACGGCATCGGCGGTGGCCGCACCGGGCCACCACGTCGGGTCGCCGCCGGCCGCGGCCGTGTCGAGCGCCATGTCGATCGACGCCAGATCCGCGGTCGGACCTTCGATGATGCCGTCGCTGGTGGTCGCGATCGTCACCTCGTCGGGCGCCGACGCCGCCAGGCGGCGAGCTTCCGCGACCGCGCGCGCCCACCGCGTCTCGCCGGTGCGCGTGCGCGCCAGCATCGACGGCGCTGAGTCGAGCAGGATGAGGGTGCGGCCGTGCCCTGCCAACGTTCGCGCGGCGGCGCGCGACGGCCGCGTCAACGCGAACGCGAGGGCCACGGCAATCGCGATCGTGACCACGAGCGAGACCGCGCGCCGCACGCGTTCCCACCACGTCGCCTCGCGCGAATCCTCGAGCACGCGCCGCCAGAGCAGCAGCGACGGGAGCAGGATGCGCGGCGGACGCACCCGCAGCCGGAAGACCGCCGCGGCGAGCGCCGCCATGGCGAGCAGCCACAACACCGCCTGCCACGTCGCCATCGCCGCGAACGTCATGCGAGAAACCGTCCCAGGCGGAACGCCTTCAGGATGACGTCCTCGAAGGGCTGCTCGGCGTCGGCGCGCACGTAGCCGATGTCATAGCGGGTGCAGAAGCGCTCGAGCGCGACCGCGTGCGCGTCCCACGCGTGCGCATACGCGGCTGCCAGCGTCGGCGTGACGTCGACGTCGCGCGTCTCTCCGGTTTCCGCATCCACGAAGCGCACGTCGCCAAAGACGCGCGCGTCGCGATCGCCGCGCGACGCGACATGGACGACGAACACGTCGTGCCCCAGCGTCCGCAGCATCTTCAATCCGGTCTCGAATCCCTCGGGATCGAGGAAGTCCGACACCACCACCGCAAGGCCGGCGTGGCGCGGCCGGGCGGCGAACGTCCTGAAGGACTGCCGCAGGCTCGTCGCGCCGTCGGCCTCGAGACGTTCGAGCTGCTCGAAGACGCGGAAGATGCGCCCCTTGCCGCGGCCCGGTAGCGACGGTTGGCCCAGCGCCTCCGCAAACGGCAGCAGCGTGACCCGATCCAGGTGCGCCAGCCCGATGTAGCAGATCGCGGCGGTCACCCGCCGCGCCATGTCGAACTTCGCCGGCTCCGACATCGACCGGCTCACGTCGAGGAGCAGGTCAATCGGCAGATCGCGCTCCTCATCGAACAGCCGCAGCAGCAGGCGGTTCAGCCGCTTGTACGCCTTCCAGTCGATGTGGCGGAAGTCGTCGCCCGCGGCATACGGCCGGTGATCCGCGAACTGCAGCCCGCGGCCGCGCATCGGCGTCAGACGATCGGCGCGGTTCTGCCCGGCGAGCGCACGACGCGAGACGACGTGCAGGTATTCGAGCTTGCGCAGGAACTCGTCGTCAAAGCGGAGGGCCATGATGTTGCGGCGTACGACCTACGGCTCAGGAGCGCGTCACTCCGCCGCCACTGACGCCAGCAGCTCGCTGACGATGGCGTCGGTGCTCACCTCGTCGGCGTCCCCTTCGAAGTTGAGCAGCAAACGATGGCGCAGTGCGGGTAACGCGACGCTGCGAATGTCGTCAACGGAGACGAACGCGCGGCCGTGCGTGAGCGCCTGGATCTTTCCGGCGAGCACGAGCGTCTGGGCGGCACGCGGACTGGCGCCGTACCGCACGTACCGCTTCACCAGGGCGCTCGCATACGGCGAGTCCGGGTGCGACCCCATCGTCAGGCGAACCGCATACGCCTGCACCGGACGCGCAATCGCGACCGATCGCGCGACGTGGCGCATCTCGAGAATCTGCTGCGCGTCGGCCACGCGCGTCACCGGCGCCTGAACGTCCGCCGTCGTCCGCTCGAGAATGTCGTGCATGGCCGCTTCGCTGGGATACACGACCTTGAGCTTGAAGAAGAATCGATCGAGCTGCGCTTCCGGCAGCGGATACGTGCCTTCCATCTCGAGCGGGTTCTGCGTCGCGAGGACCAGGAACGGCTGTTCCAGCGGATAGGTCTTCCGTCCGACCGACACGCTGACGTCCTGCATGGCTTCGAGCAGGGCCGACTGCGTCTTGGGCGTCGCACGGTTGATTTCGTCGGCAAGGACCACGTTGGCGAAGACGGGACCGGGCTGGAACTCGAAGAAGGTCCCGCCGTGCGCGTGCTCCTGGACGATGTTGGTGCCGACGATGTCGGCGGGCATGAGGTCCGGCGTGAACTGAATCCGCGAGAACGCGAGGTGCAGGACGTCGGCGAGCGTGTGCACGAGGCTCGTCTTGCCGACGCCGGGAATGCCCTCGAGCAGCACGTGGCCGCCGGCGAGCAGGCTCGTCACCGTCAGGTTGACGATCGCCTCGTGACCGACGATGCGCTTGCCCACTTCGCTGGTGATGCGGGTGAAGCGCTCGCGGAACTGATCGATGGAGTGCTCGACGGCGCTCGTGGTCATTGCTGGCGTACGAAGTACGACTGGACGGCGCTGCGCCGCTCTTCCGGGACGGCCGGCGGGGCCGAGGCGCGGCCGCGATCGAACGCGCGCGGCGCGCTGCGGGTGAACGTCACGGTGGCTTCGCCTCGCTCGCTCCTGCGGCGGCGCTCCGTCAGCGTGTCGGACCCGTCGGTGTTGGCGCTCGCTTCGACGGTTTCGCTGCGGAGTGCCCGACCCAGATCGGGCATCGCGCCGTTCTGCGCGTCCGCGCCGGAGCCGCCGCCAAGGCCGGTTCCCGGGTCCCGGCCGATCGCGTTCGGATCCGCCACCATCAGGACGGCGGCGCCACCGCCGCTGTCGGGATCGCGCACCGATTGAATCGACGGCTCCTGGTGGCGCGGCGACGCGTTCGCCTGCGCCGCGTCACCGTCCTGTGGCCGACGCGACGGGCGAGTCTCACGTGGATCGCCATTCGCCGCGCGCTCGGCGTCCGCGGCCTTCGTGAGATCGTCGGCGAGATCCTCGAGCGCGTCGCGCATCGGCGGCGGAACGGCGGCATTCTGTGCCGCCCGATCGGCGCGCTCGGCGAGGGTCTTCATCGCGGCATCCGTGGAACGCGGTGCGGTCTCCGGCTTCGGTCCGGTCGCACGGGCAAGCGCCTTCAGGGATGCCGCATCGTGCACCTGCGACAGCTTGTCGATCAGGCGGCGCACCGCGGCCGGATCCCCCGCCGCATCCAGGCGCACCGTCCCGTTTTCGGCCTGCGCGAGAAACGCCTCGAGCTCCTCCGGCAATCCCGTCGGGATCGCGGCCGCGAGCGGCCGTGTGCCCAACGGCCTCAGGGCGGGGCGCGTCTCCTTGTAAATAAGGATGCCGCCGGGCAGGCCGGGCAGCGCCATCGGCAGCAGCAGTGCGGCTACCGTCAGCACTCCGGTCGTCGCCTGCGCCCGACGATCGACGACGGGTGGGTATACGCGAGGCCATTCGAGGTCGGCCAGGCGGGCCGCGGCGCGTTCGAGGTGCCAATCGATCCAGGCGTCCCGTCCATCGCGGCTGGCGAACCAGCTCGCGCTGCGCAGCTCGCCCTGCAGGCCGGCGTCCCGATCGATCGCTGCCGCGACGCGATCGCCGATCTCGCGGCGGGCGCGGACGGCTCGCGTCCACCCCGCCAGTGCACCCAGACCCAGCACGAGCAGCACGAGCGACGCGCGCGCCGGCCAGCCGCGGAGCGCCCCGACGAGCGTCACCGACACGCTCGCGGCGGCGATGTACGGCGCGGCGCGCCACGCGCGCCGACGGCGGACGCGGATCCGTCGCGCGCGATCGGCCGCGGCGATCGCCGCGCGGACGCGCGCGGCTGCGCCCTCCCGCCATGCTGTTGGGTGCGGCACGACTGTCTACGATATCGCAAAGCCCGCCGGCGTTCGTCCCGGGGACGTGCCGAGACGACCGGCCGACGCATCGGGCGCGTCGCGGTCCACTGCGCCGGCGCGGCGGATCGCATCGCCCGTCTTCATCGATGCCCCGGCGTGACGGGGGCGGGTTTGGTTGCCCATGTGATATCGTATGAAGATATGAGGAAAGCTGTTTCCGTGACGCTGCAGGAAGCCAACCTGCTCTGGCTCAAGGCGCAGGCCGCGGCCAGCCGGAAGGGGAGCCTGAGCGAAGTGCTCGATCGGCTCGTCCAGGACGCACGCCTCTCCGGCCGCACCGAGGCGATCCGGTCCGTTGTCGGCACGATTGATCTGCCGCAGGGCGGCCTCGATGACGCCGACGGCTACGTGCGATCGCTGTTCGATCGGTCGGTACGGCGGCCGATGCTCGTGAAGGAGGAGGCGCCATCGTATCGCGCGCCGGCCGCCCGCGGGAAGAAGCGCCGTGGCTGACCCGGAGGCGGTCGTCACCGATACCCACGCGCTCGTCTACCATGCGGCCGCGAGCGCGCGTCTGGGGAAGCGGGCCGCGGCGCACTTCCGCGCCTGCGAAGAGCGGAAGGCCATCATCTACGTCCCCGCCGCCGTGCTGTGGGAAACGTCGCTCATCGCGCGCAGCGGGCACGTGAACCTGCGCCGGACGCCGCAGGCGTTCTTCGAGGATCTGTTCAGCAACCCGGCGTACCAGCCGTACGATCTGACCGCCGATCAGATCTACGACGCGGACGGACTGCGCTTCAACCGCGATCCGTTCGACGCGCTGATCTGCGCGGCCGCGCGGGCCCTGGCCCTGCCGCTCCTGACGCGCGACGCCGACATCGAGCGCTCGGGCGTGGTGCGCATCCTCTGGTAGTCCCGCCAAAGTCGGCGGCGCTGCGACCTTTTGCCGGCGCCCGCGTGCTCCGCACGTGGAAGCCGTGCCAACCTCGACGGCAGCTCTGGTGCGTCGCTCGATCACGGCGCAGAATCCGGTAGATTTTTTTCCCGCCGAGTGCAGAATAGCGGCTCAGAGGCCACGTGCGAGAGCGCCACGTGCGGAGATTCGGAGGAGAACCCGCACTGCACGCCGTCATCGTCGGCGTGTTTTTATCCGGGCAAGCTCTGTACGCGCAGACGGCATCGCCCGGCGCTGTCGGGGAGATGCCGCTGCCCGGCGGCCTTCAGGCGGCCGTCGCGACACTCGACGAGCCGGTCGCCCCGGATCGCAGCCAGTTCCTCCTCGACATCATCCGGCGCACGCATCGATCGTCGGTCGTGCCCAAGAACGATCCGCGCGAAGCGGCACTGGCTCCCCTGCTCGCGCATCTGGACGGCGCCGCCACAGCCGGTGCGGTAGACGACGCTGCCGAGACGCTGCCGCTGCCGTTGCCCGAACCGATCTGGATCGATACGGTGTTCGGCGGACGTGCGACCCGGCGCACGCTCGCCGCGTCGATTCTCGGCTCGCGCGCCGCCGCGCTGTTCTACGGCGGCCTGCTCGCGCTCGACGACGAGACGCGCGCGTTCATGGCCGAGCGCCCGGAGGTGATCGCCGACGTCGTCACCCGACATCCCGCCGCATTCATGATCGCGGCGCCGGGATTCCGCGTGGCGAACGGACGCGTGCGGGTGCCGGGCGGCGTCGACGCCGAGCCCGCGTGGACGGCGCTGACCGGCGCGGATGCGTCGCATCCCGAACCATTCCTGCGCGCGCTCCTCTCGCAAAATGATGGCCTGCTGCCGTACTTCTTTGCCAGCCTGACGCAGCTCACGGCGCCGCGCCTTCGTCGCGCGCTGGATCTCGATGCCCCGGATCCGGTACGGCGTGCCGAGGCGGCGCGCCGTCTGTTGGGCGTCTACGGACGCCTCGCGCCCGGCTGGAAGGTGGACGAACGCACGTTCTGGCGTCCCGTGCTGGATCCCGCACTGCTTCTCGCCGATCTGCCGGTCGACGAGCAGGGGCGGCCGATGCTGCCCGGCACGCGGCGGTTCTGGGCGCTCGCGCTGGCGGAGACGCTGCCCGCGCCAGACAATGCTGCGCACGACGAGCATGACGCCATGGATCCGCCACTGGACTTCGCGTCGCTCGCGGAGCAGGTCTTTCAGGGCGACCAGGCGGAACGTCGCCGGCGGTACGACATGGTGCTGTTCGCGTCGCGTCTGTTCGCGCGCGGGTCGACCCTTTCGCGCGATGCCGTCGAGGCCGTGCACGCGGCGGGCACCTATCCCGCGCTGATCGCGACGCTCGAGCGCGCCGGCCTGAGGGATGTCCCGGCGTACGCGGCGGCGGCGCGCCGCGCCGCGGCGCTCTCCTCTATTAATGACGCGGCGCGCGCCGCTCGGACGCTGGCGCAGTATCAGGGCGCCCTGGCGGTGGTCACCCGTGCCGTGCTGCGCGGCAGCCTCTCGCCCGACGCGCTGTCCTCGCTCGTGTCGTCGCTGTCCGCCATCAACACGACGCCGCGCGGCGATTACGAAGGGCGCGTCGTTCGCTGGATCGAAGCGGAGCTGCTGCCGCGTCTGCCGCCCGCGGCCGCGTCCGCCGCGGCCGACGCGAACGGACCCGGCGATGCGCTGGCCGGCGCCGCAGGACCGCTCGAGCGCGATCTGCTCCGGCTCGCGGCCGGCCTCACCGCACGCGATGTGCGCATCGTTGAATGGGAAGGCACACGATATCGCGTCGACCTCGCGGGGGCGGACGCGACCCGGATGATGCGTCTCATCGGCGACGATCGCCGCCCGTATCTGTCGTCGGCGCGCACCGCGGCGGCGCTCGCCGATACGATCGCCGAGGCGGGCCTGTCGCGCGACTCGCTGCGGCAGCACGCGGATGCCCTCCGTCACCTCGCGGAGGCGGTTCCGCTGGACCGCTGCCGTGACGTCGCGTCGGATTTCCAGCGGGCGGCGCGCGACGGCGACGTCGCATCGGGGACCCGGCTGGCTGCCGCGCTACGCCTGCTCTCGGACGACCTGCTGGCGCGCGGCCTCAGGGAACTCGTGTATGCCGCGGCCATGGGGCAGCCGGATCGCTCGGCGATCTCCGCCGATGCCGCGGCGTCGCGGCACGAGTTCGGCCAACCGTCAGCCATCGTGCGCCATGTCGCGTGGCGCATGCCCGCCGCCGGCGGCGATCCGATACGGGGCTGGCGCGTGACCGGATCGCTGCTCGGCCTCGACGTCCGGCTTGCCGAGTTCAGCCTCGTGCCGCTCTCGGCGAAGCCTCCCCGGCGCCGGCCGTCGTTGAACGACGAAGACCGCCGCGCGTTCATCGAAAGCGTCGCGCTCGTCACTGCGGCCTCGTTGACCGATGGCGATCGCGACAGCATCGCCGCCGCGCTGCGGGCCGGCCGCGATCGCATGGCCTCGTTGCGTAGCCGCGCCGGCGTCGACGCGCTGGCGGATGCGATCCGGCTCAGCCCGCTTCGACGCACGCTGCTCGCCTGGATGGTCGCGCACGATCCGGTGCGGGTCGCGTCCTTTCTGTCCGCTGACGAACTGCTGGCCGCCGGCCTCGAGCGCGCGTCGGTGCCCGCGCCGCTGCACGCCTGGGGCGCGCCCGCGCAAGCGCGCCTCGGCTGCCTGTGCCTCGCCGTCCTCAATCGCCGGCCGTGGGACTCCCTGGCCGGCCGCTGGGGCTCGGGCATCTTCGCCAGCGGCTTCCCCGATCTGAACCTGCGCCTCGCCGAACTGCTCGCCGACATGCAGATGCCGGCGGCGCTGCTCGGCCCCGTGCTCACCTCGGCGATGCTGGAGTTCGTGAACTCCGCCGCGAGCCGCGACGAGGACGACCGCCGCGGACTGATCGACTACGTGCAGGCGCTCTCGACCGAACGGCTCGAACAATATCTCGCGTTGCTGACGACCGATGGTCCGCTCGTGCCGGTGGGCGAGACGACGGGACGCTCGGCGCGGTCCGGGGTCACACGATGACACGCGCGTGGGTGTCCACGCTGACGATGGTCGCGGCGGCAGCCATCGCGCTGGGCGCGCAGACGCCGCAGCTGCACATCACGGCGCCCTCGAGCGACGCGATCGTCAGCGGCGCGCTGCGGATCGAGGCGGTGATCACGGAGGGCGTGGCGGCCGCGACGGTCAACTTCTTCGTCGACGGCCGCTTGACCTGCACGGTCGAGCAGACGCCCTTCGTGTGCACCTACCAGGCTGGTGAAACCGTCCGCGGCCATCACGTCCGCGTCGTCGCGACGCTGCCCGACGGCAGGCGGCTCATCGACAACGTGCGCACCAGGGATCTCGGCTTCACCGAGCGCGTCCGCACCGAAGCGGTGCTGGTGCCGGTGATCGTCACCGATGGCGGCCAGTTCGTGCGCGGGCTGCAGCGCCAGGACTTCGAGGTCTTCGAAGACGGCGTGAAGCAGCCGATCGCGAGCATGGTGAGCGAAGACGCGCCGCTCGATCTCGTGCTCGCGATCGACATCAGCGGCAGCATGGAACGGGCGTTGCCGGAGGTGCGGGCCGCGGTCAAGCAGCTGCTGGCGAAGCTGCGGCCCGGCGACGCCGTGACGCTGGTCGGCTTCAACGACACGATGTTCCTGCTCGCCGAGCGGGAGAAGGATCAGCGCGCGCGCGAGGCGGCGGTCGACCTGCTGACGTCATGGGGCGGCACCGCGCTCTACGACGCGACCGTCCGATCGCTGGACCTCGTCAGCCGTGAGTGGGGCCGCAAGGGCGTCGTGATCTTCTCCGACGGCGACGATCGCAACAGCCTGACCCGGCGCGAGACGGCGATGGCGCGCGTGCAGTCGAGCGACGCCATGCTCTACACGATCGGCTTCGGCGGCGGCGCCACGGTGCCGCAGCTGCGCCGGAGCCTCGAAAGCTACGCGCATTCAACCGGCGGACGCGCGTTTTTCCCACGTCACTCTCGCGAGCTGGATGGCGTCTTCGACGACATCGTCGCGGAGCTCGCGAACCAGTACGTGCTCTCGTATTCCTCGACCAACCTGAAGCAGGACAACACCTGGCGCAACATCAAGGTGCAGGTCCGCAACAGCCGCTACGAGGTGCGGGCGCGGCGCGGGTACCGCGCGAACGGCCCGCAGCGCGCGGGGAGGTAGCGATGAAAGCATCCCAGTGGCTCACCGCGGCGGCGATTCTGACGGCCGGTGCGCCCCTTCTCTCGGCACAGCAGCCCGCGGCCGGTCCGCCGCCGCAATTCAAGAGCGGCGTCGAGGTGGTCAGCGTCGATGTCTCCGTGCTCGACAAGCAGGGACAACCGATCCGCGGCCTCACGCCCGCCGACTTCGTCGTCACCGTCGGCGGTCAGCCGCGGCGCGTCGTCACCGCGGAGTTCATCGATACCGTGGCCGCGCGATCGGCACAGGCCGTCGAGCCGGGCGACGATCAGCCGGTGAGCTCGAATGAGGGCGGCGGCGCGGGCCGTCTCTTCGTGTTCGTCGTCGATCAGAGCACGATCGAACCGGGCAACGCGCGGCACGTCGCGACCGCCGCCTCCCGCTTCTTCAACCGGTTGACCTACGCGGATCGATCGGCGCTGATGCTGCTCCCGGTCGGCCCCAACGTCGGGTTCACGTGGGCGCACGACCGCGTGCGTGACGGGCTGCAGAAGGTGATCGGCATGGCGGGGCCGAACAGTCTCTGGGAATATGGCACGCTCAGCGAAGCACGCGACATCGCGAACCGCAATCTGCTCGCCGTGCGCACGGTTGGCGAACGTGAGTGCCGCGGCTCGATTTTCGCGGGCGGCGGCGGCGGCGGTGGTGGGATTGGCGCGGCGGGCGGTGGCGGCGGGCCTTCGTCGGGCGTGCCCGCGCCGGCACCGCCGCCCTCGGGCGGTTCGCCGTCGGGTGGCGGAGAGTCGGGCGGATCGGGCGGCGCGCCGGCGGGCGGGGGCGGTGCCGGCGGCGGCGGTGGGGGCGCACCCGCGACCAACACCCCGCGCAGCTCCGCGTTCGGCGGCTTCGCGAACGAT
>JABFWM010000371.1 GCA_013362195.1 Acidobacteriota bacterium | reverse complement strand
ACACCGGGGTCGATCGCGGCGTCGAGCCGATCGCGGCCGGCGCCGAGGAGCACGGCGGCGCGGCCGACCAGCTCCGCGTCGATCGCCGCGACGAACCCGTCGCGCGCCGCCTGCACGCCGTCGCGATCGGGCGCGGACGGCATGCGCGTCGGATCGTCAATCACACGGGGATCGCCGCCCTGATTCGCGACGATCTGTTTCAGCTTCTCGAAGCCGCTGCCGTCCGCAATCGCCGCGCGAACCCGCTGCTGCGCGCGCGCGCCGTCGGTCTCGACGCCCGCGACGATCAACATGCGCCCGGCGAGCTCCACCGACAGCGCTTCCACGTCTTTCGGGCCGCGGCCCTGCAGCGTCTCGATACATTCGATGATTTCCAGCGCGTTGCCGACCGCACGGCCAAGCGGCGCGTCCATCGCGGTCAGCAGCGCCTCGGTGCGGACGCCGGCGTCTTCGCCAATCGAGACGAGCGATTCCGCGAGCCGGCGCGAGTCCGCCGCCGTCTTCATGAACGCGCCGCGCCCGACCTTCACGTCCAGCACGAGGCCGCCAATCCCTTCCGCGATTTTCTTGCTCATGATCGACGCGCAGATGAGCGGGATGCTCTCGACCGTGCCGGTCACGTCGCGAAGGGCGTAGAGCGTCTTGTCGGCCGGCGCGACCTCGGAGGTCTGCCCGATGAGGGCGCAGCCAATCGTCTCCACCGCCCGCCGCAATTCATCGAGCGATAAAGATGTCCGAAATCCCGGAATGGACTCGAGCTTGTCGAGCGTACCGCCCGTATGCCCTAATCCGCGGCCCGACATCATCGGGACGAAGGCGCCGCACGCCGCCGCCAGCGGCGCCAGGACGATCGAGGTTTTATCCCCGACGCCCCCTGTGCTGTGCTTGTCCACTGGCGTGCCGGAAAGGCCGGGGTAGACCACCCGGACGCCCGAGCGGACCATGGCGTCGGTCAATGCCGAGGTTTCCTCAGGGGTCATCCCTTTGAGGAGAATCGCCATCAGCAGGGCCGACGCCTGGTAATCGGGCACCGTCCCGCTGGTGACGCCGGCCACGAACCATTCGATCGCGGCCCGGTCGAGCCGGCCGCCATCCCTTTTTGTGCGTATGAGATCGACCGCGCGCATGGAGGGCCGGAAGAGTATAATTCAAGGACCGACTTTTCCCCTTGATGGCCGACGTCCCGAGCCTTTCGCCGGAACTGCGCCGGAACGTGTCGGCCCTCGCACGAACCCTGGTCGCTGCGGCGCGCAGCTGGGCGCTGTATCCGCCGGAACATCCTGCCGTGCGCGGGTCGCTCGAGCGGGTGCGCCACTCGATTGCCGAGGCGGCCGATGGGCACGTCTTTTCATTTGGCGTGACCCCCGACACGCTGCTCGTGGCCGGCATCGCGCTGGCCGGGCGCGACGCCGGCGCCGTCGCCGAAGCCGCGGCCTGGCTGCACGATCGCGACGTCGTCCAGCTCACCTTTACGGGCGAGGTCACCGTCGGGTCGCTCGAACGGCTGATGGCGGTCCTGAGCGAAGATCCGCGCGTCACGCGCCAGCAGGGCGGACCCGCGAAAGCGTGGGCCGCCGCCGACGATCCGTCGGTCCTGCTCGAGCAGGTCGACTACTCGCACGTCCTCGAGGACCGCGAGGTCGTCAACCCGGCCAGGCGCAAGGACGACGTGTGGCGCTCGATCGTGCGCGCGGTGCTCGATCGCCGGCGTCCGCTGGACGAGGCGACGCAGGCGCGCATGCTCGAGATCTCCGGCGATGCGGTCGCGATTGCGGAGCTCGCGCGCGACGTCATCGCGCCGCACTGCACCCCGGACGGATCGCCGATGATGACGTCGCAGGCGGCCGCCGTGATCGCCGCCTATCACTATCTCGTCGGCATCGTCGAGGTGCTCTCGCCGGAACGGCGCCGCGAGGTGATCGACAATCTCGCGGCCGCGACGTCCAATCTCAACCCGCACGTCGTCATGCAGATGCTGCAGGCGCTGGGCGACGCGGCGGCGATGCCGCTCGACAGCGACGCGAGTGCGCTGGTCGGGGGCATCGTCGAGGCCTTCGACGATGCGAAGGTCGCGCAGCTGCTGGCGACCACGCTCGCGATCGAAGGGCAGGCCTCGCAGCGGCTCGCGACCGTCTTCGAGACGATCGCGCCGGACGGCGAGCGCCGGCAGCGCGTCATGTCGCTGACGCGGCAGCTGCTGCGCGAGATGGACTTCAGCCGGCAGGACGAGTTCCAGACGCTCTGGTCGTCGATGCAGGAACTGCTGCTCTCCTACAACGAGCGGCCGTTCGTCTCGGCGCAGTATCGCGCGGGCCTCGATGGCATCGGCGCGCGCGCCGAGCAGATGGCGGCGCAGGCGATCCCCGACGATCTCGCGGGGCTCGTCGACACGCTCGGCCAGGACAACGTCCGCCGGCTGTCGGTGACGCTGTTGATCGATTTGTTGAAGCTGGAAAGCGATCCCGCCAAGGCGCCGGAACTGGCGCACGACGTGGCGGCGCTCGCGGAAGATCTGCTGCTCGCGGGCGACTACGAATCGGCGGTGGCGGTCGTGGCGGCGCTCGCGGAGCACGCGTCGACGCCGGCGGCGGTGGCGTCCCAGGGCAGCCGGGTCGCCCTCGATGCGCTCGTGTCGACGGTCGCGTTCCGTGAAGCGGCAGAACTGCTCGAGGAGATGACTGACGAGGAATCCACGCGGTTTGCGGAGGTCTGCCGCCATGTCGGGCCGGCCGCGATCGACGCGCTGCTGCCCGTGTTCGACGCCGAGGCGCTGACGACCGGCCGCCGGCGCGCGACGGCCATCGCGCTGGCGCAGGGCGTCCGCGCGATCACCCGCCTCGCCCCGCTGGTGTCGTCGGGCCGGTGGGCCGCGCAACGCAACGCCGCCGAGATGCTGGGCGCGATCGGCGGCGCCGACGCCGTTCCGCTGCTGCAGCCGCTGCTGCGCGGGGTCGACCCGCGGGTGTTGAGCGCCGCGGTCCGCGCGCTCGCCGGCATCAAGGATCCGTCGGCTGCCCGCTGCGTGCACACCGTCCTGCGGGCGGCGACCGGCGAGCAGCGCCACGCGGTCGTCGATGCGCTCGTCGCCGAGCGTGACGCGCGCGTGGTGCCGGTACTCGTCCGCATTCTCGACGACAGCGATCCGTTCGGCGCCGATCACTTGATCGTGCTGGACACGCTGGCCGCGCTCGGCAAGATCGGCGACGACCACGCGGTGCCGGCCCTGACCACCCTGATGCGCCGCCGGAAGCTGCTGGCGCGCGGCAGAGTGCGGGCGGTGAAGGCGGAGTCGCTGAACGCGCTGCGCGGCATCCGGACGGCCGCCGCCGAGCGCGCCATCGAGGACGCGGCGACGACCGGCGATCGAGTGCTCCGGCGCCTCGCGCGATCCGTCCGGGAGGCGCATGGCTGAGGCCAACGTCTACGACGATCTCGTCCGCCGGTTTGCCGCGGTCATCCGCAGCGCGACCCTCTATTCCCCGACGCACCCGCTGATCCAGCGCGGCATCGACGCGCTCGTCACGCTCTGCAACGCGACGATGCAGAAGACCGACGCGATCGTCATCGGCGTCGTCGGCGACGAGGTGATCGTCAACAACGAGCGGCTGATCAACTCCGCGGCGGCGCTGCTCGGCTTCGCGCGCGACCTCCGCGAGCGCGAGATCGAGAAGATCACGATCGAACGCGGCATCACCCGCGACGAGCTGCGGACGTTCGTCTTCGAGCTGCGGGATCGCCGCGCCGCGGTGCCGCTCGCGACCCGCCTGCAGCAGAACGGCGTCCGCCGCATCGTCATCGGCCGCCTGAACGTCGAGAACGACGAAGAGGGCGCGACGGGCATCTCGGCGGCGCGCCAGATCTATGGCACGGCGGTCGAGACCGCGCAGCAGCTGTGGGACGCCGCGAAGGCGGGCGACCAGCCGGACCCCGGGGCCGCGCGCAAGATCATCGACAGCATGGCGAAGCTCGTGAGCCAGGACCGGACGTCGCTGCTCGCGCTCACGGCCCTGAAGAAGTACGACAACTACACGTTCACCCACATGGTGAACGTGGCGGTGCTGGCGATGGCCCAGGCGCGCTCGCTCAATCTCGACGGCGCGCTGCTTCGCGAGTTCGGCTTCGCCGCGCTGATGCACGACATCGGCAAGGTCCACACGCCGCAGGAGGTGTTGAACAAGCCGGACCGGCTGTCGAAAGACGAGTTCGAACAGATGAAGCGCCACGTCATCGACGGCGCGCACATCCTGCGGCGCACGCCCGAGATGCCGGCGCTCGCCCCGGTCGTGGCGTTCGAGCACCACCTGCGCCAGGACCTGTCCGGCTACCCGGAGAACATTGGCAGCCGCGCGCTGAATCTCTGCACGCAGATCGTCAGCATCGCCGACGTCTACGACGCGCTGCGCAGCAACCGCGTCTACCGCCAGGGGCTGCCGAGCGATCGCATCAAGTCGATCATGACGCAGAAGGACAGCCCCGCGTTCAACACGAAGCTGCTGCGCCGCTTCATCAATTTGATCGGGCTCTTTCCGGTCGGCACGCTGGTCCGGATGAACACCGAGGCGATCGGCGTCGTCACGCACGAGCACCCGTCGGATCCGTTCAGGCCGCAGGTGAAGATCATCGCCGACCGGGACGCGGCGCCCGTCGAAGCGCCGCTGCTGGTGAACACGAGGGAGCCGGACGGCCGCGGCGATTACGCGTGGGCGGTCGTCGAGG
>JABFWM010000325.1 GCA_013362195.1 Acidobacteriota bacterium | reverse complement strand
GCACACGGCCCGGTCGAGCGGCAATGAGCGAGCCGCAGTACTCGTCGAGCGAGATGATGACAATCGCCGCGGCGCGGACGCTGACGAACGACGACGTGTGCTTCGTCGGGATCGGCCTGCCGTCGGCGGCCTGCAACCTCGCCCGTCTCACGCATGCGCCGCGGCTGCGCCTGATCTATGAATCCGGCACCATCGAAACGAAGCCCGACGTGCTGCCGCTCTCGATCGGCGACAGCGAGTTGTGCGACACCGCCCTCGTCACCGTCTCGGTCCCGGAGATCTTCGCGTACTGGCTGCAGGGCGGACGCATCGGGATTGGATTCCTGAGCGGGGCGCAGGTCGATCGCTATGGGAACCTGAACAGCACCGTCATCGGCCGCTACACGTCGCCCACGGTGCGGCTGCCGGGCAGCGGCGGCGCGACCGAGATCGCCGTCTGGTCGCAGCGGATCTTCATCATCATGCGGCAGACCCGCCGCGCGTTCGTCGAGCGCGTGGATTTTCTGACCTCGCTCGGCCACGGACGCACCGGCCGCGAACGCCGCGCGCTCGGTCTGCCGACCGAGGGGCCGGCGCTGCTCGTCACCGATCTCTGTATGATGAAGCCCGAGGCCGAGACCAAGGCGTTCGAGGTCGTCAGCCTGCACGAGGGCGTGACCCGCGATCAGGTGCGCGAGCACACCGGGTGGGAGGTGCAATTTGGCGCGCGCGTGGAGGTGACACCGCCGCCCGATCGCCGCGAGCTCGAGGTGCTTCGCGACTTGAACGAGCGGACCGCGCGCGCTCACGCCAGCCGCGACCGCCGTCCGCGCCGCAATGAGGACACGCGTGAGCATCAGCCGTCCCGCTGAAGCGGGCAGCCAGCCTCCCCTGAGCTACCCCGCGTACCGGTCGAACATCACGCGCGCCCCATCCCGGCCGCTCATTCGCGTGCCGGCGAACTTCACGGATCTGGCGGCGCCCGTCTACGGCTATCTGCCGATTGGCGCAGGCGACACGGATCTCACGCGCCAACACGACGGCGACCCTCTCGGCGAGCGGATCGTCGTGTCGGGCCGCGTCGCGGACGAAGACGGCCGGCCCGTCACCAACACCCTGGTGGAAGTCTGGCAGTGCAACGCCGCCGGCCGCTACCGGCACGCGCTCGACGATCATCCCGCGCCGCTCGACCCCAACTTCTCGGGGGCCGGCCGCACCGTGACCGACGCCGAGGGACGCTATCGGTTCGTCACGATCAAGCCCGGCGCGTACCCGTGGCGCAATCATCCGAACGCCTGGCGCCCGGCCCACATTCATTTCTCCCTGTTCGGATCGTCGCTGCGCTCGCGGCTCGTGACGCAGATGTACTTTCCGAACGATCCGCTGTTTGCCTACGATCCGATCCTGCAGTCGATTCCGGACCCGCGCGCGCGGGAGCGGCTGGTCTCCGCCTTCGATCTCGATCTGACGCAGCCCGAATGGGCGCTCGGCTACCGCTTCGACATCGTCCTGCGCGGCCGTCATTCGACGCCGTTCGAGCAGCGCACATGACCGGCACCGCGGCCGACCGGTCGATCGCGACGCCGTCGCAGACGGTCGGTCCATTCTTCGAGGTGTGGCTCCGGAGTCACCACGCGCTCGGCGTCCTTGCCGGCCCCGAGACGCGCGGCGAGCGCCTGCGCCTGCGCGTCGTCGTTGTCGACGGCGATGGTGCGGTGGTCCCCGACTGCCTGATCGAGATCTACCAGGCGGACCACGACGGCGAGTACGGCCGCGAGTCGTTCAGCGGCTTTGGCCGGCTGCCGACAGGCGCCGACGGCGCCTGCGAGTTCGAGACGATCCGGCCCGGCGCCGTCCGGAGCGCTGCCGGGATTGTGCAGGCGCCGCACGTGAACGTGTGCCTGTTTGCGCGCGGCCTGCTCCGGCACCTCTACACCCGCGTCTACTTCCCGGACGATCCGCATCTGGATGCCGATCCCATCCTCGCGCTCGTGCCGCCCGACCGGAAGCACACGTTGATCGCGGCGCCCGTCGGGGAGGGTGCGAGCGTGCCGCGCACGTTCGAACGCGTCATCAGGCTTCAGGGCGACGACGAGACGGTGTTCTTCGATCTGTGAGATCGACGGCATGACCTCACGTCTTCTCGACAGCCTTGGCACGACCGACGCGCTCGCGGAGCTGTTTGGCGATCAATCGGTGTTGGGGCGGATGCTCGACCTCGAGGTCGCGCTCGCGCGCGCCGAAGCCGCGGCCGGCGTGATTCCCGACGCCGCGGCGCGGACGATCGCGTCAGCCGCGCAGGCCGAGGAGTTCGATGTGCGCGCGATCGCCGGGGCTGCGATCGCGTCGGCGACGCCGGTCATCGCGTTCGTCGATGCGCTCGTCGACCGCGTTCGCCGCGTCGACGAGGAGAGCGCCCGCTACGTCCACTGGGGGGCGACGAGCCAGGACGTTGCGGACTCGGCGCTCGCCCTGCTGATCGCCCGCGCGCGGGCGATCCTCGCGCCGGATCATGCGCGCGTCACTCGCGCGCTTCGCCGTCTGTCCGACGAACACGCCGCCACGGTCATGATCGGACGAACGCTGTTGCAGCCCGCGACGCCGACGACGTTCGGCCTGAAAGCGGCCGCCTGGTACGCCGCCGCGGAGTCGTCCTGGAGGCGCCTGCACCATGCGTTCGACGAAGGGGCAACACTGCAGTTCGGCGGCGCGTCAGGGACGCTGGCGGCGCTGGGGACGAAGGGACCTGAGGTGGCGGATGCGCTCGCACGCGAGCTGGGCTTGTCACCGTCCACTCCGTGGCACACCGATCGCGTCCGCCTCTGCACGCTGGTGGCCGCGTGCGGCACCTACACCGGCGCGCTCGGCAAGATCGCGCGTGATGTCTCGCTCCTGATGCAGGCCGAAGTCGGCGAGCTCGCCGCGGACGGCGGCGGATCGTCGACGATGCCGCAGAAGAACAACCCGGCCGGGTGCGCGGTGGCGCTGGCGGCGGCGGCGCGCCTGCCCGGCCTGGTCGCGACGATGATGTCGGCGATGGTGCAGGAGCACGAACGCGCGGTTGGCGGGTCGCAGGCCGAATGGCCGGTGACGGCGGAGGCCATTCAAGCGACGGGTGCGGCGGTGTTCGCGCTCGCGGGCACGTTCGAGACATTGCGCGTCGTGCCGGAGCGGATGCGCGCGAACCTCGAGGCGACGCGCGGCACGATTTACAGCGAGCCGATCGCGCTGCGCCTGCGCGCGGCGCTCGGCCGCGAGGCGGCGGAACGGATCGTCGCTGAAGCGCTCGAGCGCAGCCGGGAGGGCGCGACGACGATGCTCGATGCGCTGGTGAGCCTGCCGGAGGTCACGCGCGTCGTGCCGCGCGGCGACCTGGAGACCATGATGCGTCCGGAGGCGTACCTTGGTGCCGCGGAACGCTTCCGGCGCGCGCTGCTCGGGATGGCGCCGGTCCGCGTCCCTGCCTGATCGCCATGCCGATTGTCACCATCAACGGGTTCCGATCGTTCTACCGCGTCGATGGCGAAGAGGGCCGTCCCGCCGTCATGCTCTCGCACTCGCTGGGCCTCGATCACGGGTTGTGGGACGCGCTGACGGCCGACCTGCGGCCACACGCGCTGGTCGTGCGCTACGACACGCGCGGCCACGGCGCGTCCGACACGCCTCCCGGTGAGTACCGCATCGAGCAGATGGGCCGCGATGCGCTCGCGATCGCCGACGCCATCGGCCTTCACACCTTCGCGTTCTGCGGCTTGTCGCTGGGCGGCATGATTGGACAGTGGCTCGGCGCACACGCCGGCGATCGGCTGACCGCGCTCGTGCTCGCGAATACCTCGGCGCGCTTGACCGAGCCGCAGCTGATGGAGGAGCGCCGGCGCCGCGTCCTCGAGCAGGGACTTGCCGCGATCGCCGACACCGTGGTCGCGCGCTTCTTCTCGCCTCGCCGCCTCGCGGCCGGAGGTCCGGCCGTCGCGTGGGCACGGCGCACGCTGCTCGCGACCGACCCGGCCGGATATGCGGCGTGCTGCGCCGCGATCCGCGATCTCGATCAGCGGGCGCTGCTCTCGCGGATTCGCGTGCCGACGCTGGTGATCGGCGGCAACTTCGACGTGTCGATGCCCTGCACCGATCACAGTCGCCCGCTCGAAGCGGGCATCCAGGGCGCCAGATCCGTGAGGCTGCCGGCCGGGCACGTGTCGAACCTCGAGCGGCCGCGCTCGTTCAGCGCGGCCGTGCTCGAATTCCTGTTTCCTGCCGCCGCGGACCTCGACTCGGCCGGCGCCGCGATGCGGCGGCAGGTGCTGGGCGACGCGCACGTCGATCGCGCCGCGACCGGCACGACCGACCTGACGCGCGAGTTTCAGGCACTGCTGACCAGGTTCGCGTGGGGCAGCATCTGGACGCGCCCCGCTCTGGACCGCCGCACGCGTCGTCTGCTCGTGCTGACCGTCACGGCGGCAATGGGGCGATGGGAAGAGTTCCGCCTGCACGTTCGCACCGGCCTGGCCGACGATCTCGAGCCGGCGGATCTGAAAGAGGTGTTGCTGCAGGTTGCCGTCTACGCAGGCATCCCGGCCGCGAATACCGCCTTTCAGATCGCGGACGAAGAGCTGCAGTCAACGTGAGCCGGGCCTGAAGACCCGGCCTGCATCTGTCTCGAATACTACGCCGACGCGCGGCGGCGACGTGTGGTCGTCTGGCTGCGGCGCTGCCGCGTGCGCGCCGCGCGCCGGGCCGCCTGGC
>JABFWM010000498.1 GCA_013362195.1 Acidobacteriota bacterium | reverse complement strand
CCCGACCGAAGCGACGGTGTCCGAGGCGATGGTGAAGGCGATCGGGATTGGCTTTCTGATCGTCGGATGGACCGTCTACGACCTGATCGTCCGCACACCGATCGTCCGCCGCGGGCGGTTGTTCGCCGTCGTCTCGCTGGTGCTCCTCGTCGCCTCCGCGCGGGGCCTGCGCGAGGTGATGAGCGCGCGCGCCGCCTACATTCACGTCGGCGCGCTGTTCGGCACGATCATGGCGGCGAACGTGTGGATGCGGATCCTGCCGCCGCAGCGGCGGATGATTGCGGCGGCGTCGCGCGGCGAGCCGATCGATCCAGCGCTCGGCGCCGGCGCGAAGGAGCGGTCGAAGCACAACACGTTCATCGTGGTGCCGACGGTGTTTCTGATGATCAGCAACCACTTTCCGACGGCGACGTATGGGAATCGGTATGGGCTGGAGACGATGGCGGTGCTGATCGTCGCCGGCTGGTGCGCGGCGGCGCTGCTGCGGCGGGCGTGAACCGGGACACTCACACTTTTCCCACAACCGGACAGATGGCACACGAACGGTGACAGTCACACTTTTCCCACGTCGATCGGACCCGAACGGGGACAGTCACACTATCCGACGTCGAACACAACGTGCACCAGAACGGGGACAGTCACCATGAAATTAACTGTGAGTGTCCCCGTTCTGACCCCGCCGAGTGTCCGAATTCGCAAATAAGTGTGACTGTCCCCGTTCTGTCCGCGCCTGCACAATCTGCAGGAACGAGCCCGAGCGGAGCTCGTCCAGCGTCAGGCCGCTCTGCGCTTCGATCGCGTCCTCGCCGACGGCGCCGCAGTTGAGCGCCTTCAGGAAGAAGTTCAGCAGCCCCTGACCGGTCGCCGCGTCGTCGAACACCTCGCCGACGAGCGTCGCCTGCGCCGCTTTGGCGATGAAGTTCCGCAGCCGCTCCGACGCCGCATCGAGGCTCTCGAAAAAAAACCCGTAGACGGCGGCGTAGCGCGTGACGAGCTGGGCGGGGTGCAGGTCCCACCCCTGGTAGTAGCCGTTCGTCAGCGAGTGACGGATGTCGTCGTAATGCCGCTTCCAGGCGCGATGCACGGCGGCGCGGTTCTCGGCCTGCTGCGCCACCGTCAGGGGCGCGTGCGGTCCGGCAGGATGCACCGCCACCGGGAGCACGTTCGTGGCGCCGTCGGAGAGCCAGACGCCGCTGCCCGCGAGCGCCACCTGCATCACGTGCCGCGCGAAATCACAGGCCGGGTGGCGCATGTGCTGATACGCCGCGGTGATGCCGAGCGACGCCGTGTAGTCGTAGGTGCCGAAGTGCGCGGCCACGATTCGTCCTTCACCCGCGCGGACGAAGGCCGGCAGCGCCGCGGCTCCGTGCTCGTCGAAGATCGACTGCGGCGTTTCCACCATCAGCTCCATCCGCAGCGATCCGGGCGCGAGCCGACGCTCCGTCTCGATGGCCGCGAGCTCCCGCACCAGCGCGGTGACTTGCGACGGGGCGGTGATCTTGGGAAGCGTCACCACAAAGTTGTCGGGCAGGCGCCCGCGGGTCCCCTCGAGAAGCGCCGCCAGGAACCGATGCGTCGTCCGCAACGCCCGGTCGCGCAACTCATCGTTCAATGGCTTGATGCGGATGCCGATGAACGGCGGCAGCGTGCGTTGCAGGAGGCCGTTCGCGACCTCGCGGGCGGCTGACGCGGCGTGACCGTCCTCTTCCGAATCCGGGCGATGGCCATAGCCGTCCTCGAAGTCCAGCCTGAAGTCTTCGACGGGCTCACGCTGCAGCGTATCGACGATTCGCGGGTAGACGGCAGCGGCGGCCTCGCGCGCCATTCCCGTCGCGGCCGCGAGCGTTTCGGGATCGGGACCGTACTCGCGAAGCGTGCCCAGTGCCGCGACGCCAAGCCGCGACGCGGTGTCGGCGCGAAACAGATGCGCGCCGCCGTAGACGGTGTGGATGGGCTGTCGCCGATGCGTGAGCGGTTGCACGCGACGGAGCGTACAAGACTAGAATCAGCGTTTCAATGGACGCTCCGCAGACAGGCCGCTCCGTTCGCCGGAAGGAAGGTCGCGCGAAGCTCACCGGACAGGCCCTCTACGTCGACGACGTGGCGCCGGCCGGCGTGCTGCACGGCGTGACGGTGCGCAGCCCGATCGCCCGCGGCGTCGTCACCGGGATCCATTTCGACCCGGCGATCGACTGGGACGAGTTCACGATCGTCACCGCCGCCGACATCCCGGGCGTCAACCGCGTCAAGTTGATCGTCGACGATCAGCCGTACCTCGCCTCCGACGTCGTGAACCACGCCGAGGAGCCGGTCGTGCTCGTGGCGCACGCCGATCGCGCGCGCGCCGAAGACGCGCGCCGCCGCATCCGCATCGACGTCGATCCCCGTCCGCCCGTGTTCACCATCGACGAGGCGCTGGCGAAGCGCGAGGTCATCTGGGGTGAGGACAACGTCTTCAAGCGCTACCGCGTCAGCAAAGGGGACGTCGAGCGTGCGCTGGGGCTGGCGGCGATCGTCGTCGAAGGGGAATACGAAACGGGCGCGCAGGAACAGCTGTATATCGAGCCGAACGGGATGCTGGCCGTCGCCGACCCGGAGCACGGCATCACCGTCTGGGGCTCGATGCAGTGCCCTTACTACATTCACGCCGCACTCGCGCGGCTCTTTGCCGTTCCCGAAGAGCGCGTCCGGGTCGTCCAGATGGAAACGGGAGGCGGGTTCGGCGGCAAGGAAGAGTACCCGTCGATGCTCGCCGGCCATGCGGCGCTGCTCGCGTGGAAGTCGAAACGGCCGGTGAAGATGATCTACGGGCGCGCCGAGGACATGGTCGCGACGACCAAGCGCCATCCGTCGCGCACGCGGCATCGCACCGCCATCGATCGCGAGGGACGCCTGCTCGCGATGGACATCGATTTCGTCATCGACGGCGGCGCGTACTGCACGCTGTCGCCGGTCGTGCTCTCGCGGGGCACGATCCACGCCGCCGGGCCGTATTCGTGCCCGAACGTGCGCGTCAGCGCGCGCGCGGTGGCGACCAGCGTGCCGCCGCATGGTGCGTTCCGCGGCTTCGGCGCGCCGCAGAGCATCTTCGCGCTCGAACGGCAGATGGACCGCGTCGCCGCGGCCGCCGGGCTGTCGCCGGAGGAGTTCCGCCGCCGCAATTTCATCAGGCCGGGCGAGACGCTCGCGGTCGGCCAGACGATCAAGGAGCCGGTGAACATGCCGGCGCTCCTCGATCGTGCGCTCGCGATGTCGTCCTACCGCGCGAAGCGCGAGCGGTTCACGCGCGAGAATGGGCGCGGCGGGCCGGCGCGCAAAGGCATCGGCTTCGCCACGTTCATGCACGGCGCCGGCTTCACCGGCTCCGGCGAAGTGCACCTTCGCTCGATCGTGTCCGTCGACGTCTCGCGCGAGGGAAACGTGCGCGTGCTCGCCGCGAGCACCGAAATCGGGCAGGGAACGAACACGATCTTTTCGCAGATCGCCGCCGACGCCCTCGGCATCGATCCGGACGACATCGAGATCGTGCGGCCGGACACATCCGAGGTGCCCAACAGCGGACCGACCGTGGCCTCGCGCACCTGCATGGTCGTCGGCAAGCTGGTCGAGACGGCGGCGCTCTCCATCCGCCACACGCTGGTCGACTCGGGGTACCTCGGCGCCGTCTACGATCGCGAGCACTTCTTCGCGGCCTGCGAACGCTACGTCGACGCGTTCGGGCGGCTCCGCGCCAGCAGTCAATACGAGCCGCCCTCCGGCCTCACCTGGGACGACGAACAGTATGTCGGCGATGCCTACGGCACTTACGCATGGGCCGCGTACGTCGCCGAGGTGACCGTCGATCTCACCACGTGGACCACCCGGGTGGACGATTTCGTCGCGGTGCAGGAAGTGGGCCGGGTCATCAACCCGACGCTCGCGGCCGGACAGATCGAGGGCGGCGTTGCGCAAGGCATCGGCTGGGCGCTCTACGAGGACGTGGTCTGGCGGGAAGGGCGCATGCTCAACGCGCAGATGACCAACTACATCATGCCCGCCTCGATGGACCTGCCCGACATCCGCGTCTACTTCGAGGAAGTGCCGTATCCCAACGGGCCCGGCGGCGCGAAGGGGATTGGCGAGCTGCCGATGGACGGGGCCGCGCCGGCCATCGTCAACGCCGTGGCGCAGGCCACCGGCGCGAATCTCACGCGCCTCCCGCTCACGCCCGAGCGCCTGATGGCGGCGATGGAGATGTCCGTTGCCTGATGCGGGCGCGGTGCGGATCGCCTGCACGATCAACGGCCGACGCACGATCCTCGAGGCGCACCCGATGGCGCGGCTGCTCGACGTGCTGCGGCAGCAGGCGGGGTTGACGGGCACGAAGGAGGGCTGCGGCGAGGGCGAGTGCGGCGCGTGCGCCGTGCGCATCGACGGCGAACTCGTCAACAGCTGCCTGGTTCCCGCCGCACATGCGGCGAACGCGTCCATTCAGACCATTGAAGGCGTCGCGGCCCGCGGCGATCTGCACGTCGTGCAGGAAGCGTTTCTCGAGCACGGCGGCGCGCAGTGCGGCATCTGCACGCCCGGCATGGTGCTCGCCGCCGTCGATCTGCTGGAACGGTTTCCGCATCCGACGGAGGCACAGGTCCGGGCGGCGCTCGCCGGCAATCTGTGCCGGTGTACGGGCTACATGCGCATCTTCGAGTCGGTGCTCGAGGCGGCGCGGCGGATCTCGGCGTCGCGTCTATGACGCCGCTCGACGGGTTCGATCTCGTCACGCCGACCACGCTCGACGAGGCGCTGGCGCTGCTCGCGTCGGATCCTGCGGCGCGGCCGCTTGCCGGCGGCACCGATGTGATGGTGCAGCTCGAAGCAGGCCAGCTGCCCCCGCGCCGGTACGTCAGTCTCTGGGGCCTTCGTGAGCTGCGCGGCATCGTCGAGGCGCCGGACGCCGTGACCCTCGGCGCGCTCACCACCTACACCGACATCCGCCGCTCCGACACGATCGCGCGGGAGTACCCGCTGCTGGCGCGGGCGGCCGAGGAAACCGGCGGCGTGGCGACCCAGAACCGCGGCACGATTGGCGGCAACATCGCCAACGCGTCGCCTGCCGCCGACACACCGCCGGCGCTGCTGGTCTACGACGCGGCCGTGGAGCTGCGATCGTCCGCAGGCACGCGGCGCGTCGCCTACGCCGGGTTTCACTCCGGCTACAAGCAGATGGACATGCAGCCCGGCGAAATCATCACGCGGGTGCACCTGCCCCGCCGTTCCGGGTGGCGCGATTACTACCGCAAAGTCGGGCCTCGCCGCGCGCAGGCCATCTCGAAGGTGTGCGTGGCCGGATCGATCGCGATGGACGGCCCGGCCGTCCGCGACGTGCGCATCGCCCTCGGCAGCGTTGCACCGACGGTCGTCCGGGCCGCCGCCGCGGAAGGCGCCCTTCGAGGGAAGCGGATCGACGGCGAATCGATTGCCGCGGCGCGCCGCGCGCTGGTGCACGAGATCGCGCCGATCGACGACCTGCGCTCGACCGCGGAGTACCGCCTGCGCGTGGCCGCGAACCGGGTCGAGGAGTTCCTGCGGGGGTGAACCGTGGTGGGGCGCTCGTGACGCGCGGGCGCTTCCCTTTTCACTCGCGGCTCACGTGCGTCAGCATCAAATCGCGCACGGCGAGATCGACCGCGCGCGAGCCGCGGCGCTCCGGCGCGGGCGTCACGTCGGTGTTGAAGGCAATCAGCCACGCCGTCCGGCTCGGCGGATGCAGATAGAGATGCGAGATGAAGCCGTTCTGGTCACCGCTGTGGCCGACGAGCGTCACGCCGCCGTAGCGCTCGACGAAGAACGACAGCGCCGCGTGCGAGTCGGCGCCGTCGGTGCCCTCGCCCGGCGCCGCGCGGATCTGCGGCGTCCACATCTCGTCGAGCGACGCCCGCCTCAGCACCGCGTCGTACTCGCGCGTCCGTGCCGCGTCGCCGAGCAGGAATGCGAGATAGCGCGCCATGTCGTCCAGCGGCGCGTTCAGGCCGCCGTTCGAGACGGTGATGCCCGTGTCGAAGTCGAACCGCGCCTCGTGGATGCCGCTGCCGTCGCGCAGGTAGCTGTGGGAGCGGTGCGAAAGAAGATGGTAGGGCGCGCGATCGAAGAACGCCCGACGCATGCCGAGCGGCATCAGGATGTTCTTCGTCACGTAGATCTCGTAATCGTCGCCGGACAGCGATTCGATGATGCGGCCGAGGAAGATGACGCCGGGGTTCGAGTAGCTGTACTTCGATCCCGGCGCGAACTGGACCTCCGTATAGGGCAGCATCGCGACGAGCTGGTCCCATTTCGTCGGTTCGAACGGATGCCACGGCTTGTCGCCGCCCCACGGCCACGTCGACGCACGGAACCCGGCGCTGTGCGACATCAGGTGGCGGATCTTGATTGCCGACACGTCGCCGAACGGATCGTGGACGAGCCGCAGCTCGGGAACGTACTTGACGACCGGATCGTCGAGCGACAGCAGGCCGCGATCGCGCAGCTGCATGATCGCGATGCCGGTGAACGTCTTCGTGATCGACGCCCAGTGATAGATCGTGTCGTCGTCGATCGGCACCTGCCTGTCGAGATCCTGAACCCCGGCGTTCTGCCGCGCCACGATCCGTCCGTCGCGTACGATCATCAGGCTGCTGCCCGCGATCCCGGAGGCGGCGAGCAGCCGCAGATATCCGTCGACCACGTCGGACCAGCCGCCGGGCGCCTGGCTGGTGAATCCGACCATCGCGGCGCAGGCCAGCACGATGAAGCTCGAGCGCATCGCGCCCATGCTACACCGCTTATGATGGAGGCATGGCGGACTCGATCGATCCCCGCGTTGTCATCGGGCACGTCCACCTGAAGGTCGCGGATCTCGATCGCGCGGTCGCGTTCTATGCCGGCGTCCTCGGGTTCCAGGTCACCAGCCGCAACGGCGACTCCGCGGCGTTCCTCAGCGCCGGCGGCTATCACCATCACATCGGGCTGAATACGTGGGAGAGCCGGAACGGGCCGCCGCCACCGTCGAACGCGACCGGGCTCTATCATGTCGCCATCCGCTATCCGGATCGCGCGACGCTGGGCGCCGCGCTCAAGCGGCTCGTCGACGCGCGTGTGCCGCTCGAGGGCGCAGCCGACCACGGCGCCAGCGAAGCGCTGTACCTGCGGGACCCGGACGGCAACGGCATCGAGTTGTACCGGGATCGTCCGAAGGAGCAGTGGTCGTACGCGCCCGATGGCTCGGTCGTGATGCGGACCGATCCGCTGGACGTCGATGCGCTGTTGCGCGAGGCGGGGCCGGTCGCGGCGACGGCGCCGGCGGGTTCCAGTGCTCCGTCGAAACCGCCCGAGCCGGTGACGATTTCCCCCGCCACCCGCGAGCGGCTCTCGGAGCTGCGCACGCGGCTGCTCGCGCTGCAAAAGAGCCTCCTGGACGATGCGCGGGTCGCTTAGGAGATGGATCGAGGCAGCGTCAGCTCGAAGGGGCACCTGCTGCAACTCGTCATCAGCGATCCCTTTTTCGCCTGGCTGCACCAGATTTCGGAAATGGTGGTGCGGATCGACGAGGCGACCGCGTCCGACGCGACGAGCACGGAGGCGGACGCGCGTGCGATTTTCGACCAACTGGACAGGCGCCTCCTGCCGTCCGAGCACGGCGACATCTTCGCGCGCCGCTACTACGAAGCGCTGCAGCGGCAGCCGGCCGTCGTGCTCGCGCACGGCGCGGTGAAGAAGGTGTTGAAGCAGAGCTGATGCGCGTGGCACGGCGTCTGCTTTTGAGCAGAGCTGGAGGGCGGTTATGCGCTGGAGCTCAGGCGATCGTGGCAACATCGACGACCAACGGGCGGCGGGCGGGTTTGGCGTCGTGCCCCTCGGAATCGGCGGATTCATCGTCGTCGCGCTGCTCAGCATGTTCACCGGGATCGATTTCTTTTCGATGCTCGGCGGCCGCGGCGCGCCGCCCACGCAAAGCGTCGGCACCTCCGGCCAGGTGAACGCGACGCCCACAGAAGAGAAACTCGTCGACTTCGTCGATGCCGTCGCCGGCGACGTGCAGGAAACCTGGCAGCGGGTGCTCGGCTCGCGCTACGAACGCACGAAGGTCGTGCTGTTCCGCGATCAGATTCAGTCGGCGTGCGGCTTCGCGCAGTCGGCGACCGGCCCCTTCTACTGTACCAGCGATCACAAGGTCTATCTCGATCTCGGGTTCTTCGACGAGCTGCAGCGTCGCTTCGGCGCCCCCGGCGACTTCGCGCAAGCCTACGTGCTGGCGCACGAGTTCGGGCATCACATCCAGGCGCTGACCGGCACGGAATCACAGATGCGTCAGGCGCAGCGGTCGGACCCTGGCGCCGCCAACGCACTGTCCGTTCGCCTCGAGCTGCAGGCGGACTGCTACGCCGGCGTGTGGGGACACTCCGCAGCCCAACCGGGCCGCGCCGCACAAGGCAAGGTCGAACTCGAGTCGGGCGACGCCGAGGAAGGCCTGCGCGCGGCGGCCGCGATCGGCGACGATCGGCTGCAGAAAATGGCGACCGGGCGCGTCATGCCCGAACGTTTCACCCACGGTTCGTCCCAGCAGCGCGTCTCGTGGTTCACGCGCGGCTTCGAGAGCGGCGACGCGCGCGCGTGCGATACGTTCTCGTCGACGCGCTGATACAATCGCGGTATTCAGCCGAACCCGACTGCCTCAGCGTCAGCGACGGCGGCCGCCGAAGTCCCCGCACACGCGGCGCCGCCCGCGCAGGCGGCACCGATCCGCTCGCACTTCGATCGCTCGATCGTCGAAGGCCCGATTCCGCGGGCGGTGTGGCGCCTGGCGTGGCCCACCGTCGTGCAGAACATGATCGGCGGCCTGCAGGGGATCGTCGACCACGTGATGGTCGGCCACTACGTCGGGTTCACCGGCAACGCGGCGATTGGCGTCGGCTGGCAGATCTTCCTCGTCGTTGTCGTCTTCATCAGTTCGCTCTTCACCGGCATGGGCGTCCTCGTCGCGCGCTTCGCCGGCGCCAACGATCACGAAAAAGTCGATCGCGTCGTCTACCAGGCGTTCCTGACCGCCGTCGTACTCGCCGTGTTCGTGCTCGCGCCGATCGGCTACGTGATCTCGCCGACGCTCCTCGAACTCGTACACGCGTCGCCGGAGGTGCGCGCCGCCGCCCTGCCGTACCTGCGGACGATGTTCGTGTGCAGCATCGGGCAGCTGCTGTACTTCATGCTCGCCGGCGCGTTGCGATCCGCGGGCGATTCGCGCACGCCGCTGCGGATCGGCCTGTGGATCGTGGGGCTCAACATCGCGTTGAACATGGTCCTCATCCGCGGCCTCGGGCCGATCCCCGCATTCGGCGCGCAGGGCGCCGCGCTCGGGACGTCGATTGCCGCGACGCTCGCGTCCGGCGCCGGCATCTGGCTGATGATGTCCGGCCGCGTGCCGGTCCGCTTCTCGCGATCGATGGCGCTCAAGCCGGATTGGACGATCATCCGGTCGCTGTTCCGCTTCGGCTTGCCCGCCGGCGTCCAGGGCGTCGCGATGAACGTGGCCGGCGTGCTGCTGCTGCGGTTCATCGGCTCGCTCGACGTCAGCGCGGAAGCGCAGGCCGCCTATGCCGTGTGCTACACGGAGCTGTTCTCGTTCATCACCTGGACGTCGGTGGGCCTCATGGGCGCGGCGGCGGCCATTGCGGGTCAGAACCTCGGCGCCGGCCGCGCCGATCGCAGTGTGAAGGCGGTGCGCATCGCGGCCCGCTTCGGCCTGATGATCGCCGGCAGCATCGGGCTGAACTTCCTCGTCGCCTCGGATCAGTTGCTGCGCTTCTTCGGCCTGCACGATCCCATCGTGCTCGCGCTCGGCCGCGAGCTGCTGCGGTACCTGAGCGTGTCGGGCCTCTTCATCACCGTCGCGCTGACGTTCACCGGCGGCCTGCAGGGGACGGGCGACACGCGCAGCCCGCTCGTCATCACGCTCGTGTCCCAGATCGCGGTGCCGCTCGGGATCTGCTTCTACTTCCAGGCCACCGGCCAGCTGCAGCCGCACTGGATCTGGCTGGCCATCGTCGCCGGCCACTTCACGCGCGGCGTGCTCTCCGCCGCCCGCTTCCATCAGGAGCGATGGCGGAAGATCCAGGTCAACGTCTCGTAGGGTGGCATTCTTCCTCATCGCTAATCCGGAGTCCGCCGAACCCTCCCGTTGTGCGTTTTGCAACGCACCGGCGGCGCTATCGCCGAGCTTGGTGCAGGAGCGGATCGCGACGTTTCAGAGGCTGTACCGTCGGGCAGGCCGTCCCGCGCCCTGAGCGGGCGGTGAGCACGCGAATTGCAGTCCTCACGAGCCGGTTTATGCGGATCGCGCGCTGGTTCATTGCGATCGTCGGCGGCGCGCTCGTCGCGTTGTGGCTCGCCGCGGTGTTCGGCTCCCGGACGTCGGTCCTGCGCGACGCGCTCGTTCGCGCCGTCCGCGACAAGCTCGACGCCGACGTCGACCTGCAGGTGTTCGACGTCGATATCTTCCCGACCGTACGCATCAACGGCCAGGGACTGCGGCTCCGCCTCCGCGACCAGAAGGAAGCCAAACCGCTGATCGAAATCGCGCACTTCGAAGTCCGCAGCGGCATCTGGGGGATGCTGCAGCGGCCGCGGCGGTTCCAGTCGGTCACTCTCGAAGGCCTCACGATCACGATCCCGCCGCGCTCCGACCACGACAGGGACTCGGGCCGAGCGGCCGCCTCGCAGACCAGGGAAGGGCCCGTAATCATTCAGGAGGTGATCGCCACGAACGCGGCGCTCGTGCTCGTCCCGCGAGAGGCCGCCAAGCAGCCGAAGCGCTTCGATATCCATGACCTCCGGCTCGAGTCGGTCGGATTCGATCGCTCGATGCCGTTCCACGCGACGCTCACCAATCCGCTTCCGAAGGGCCTCATCGACGCCACCGGCGCCTTCGGTCCGTGGCACGCCGAGCCGGGATTGACGCCGGTCAAGGGCCGCTACACCTTCAAGAACGCGGACCTGAATACGATCAAGGGCATCGCCGGCACGTTGTCGTCCGAGGGCGAGTTTTCGGGGCAGCTTGCCGAGATCGACGTCCGCGGCACGACGTCCACACCAAACTTCAGCGTCGACGTCGGGGGACGGCCGCTGCCGCTCGACACGACCTTTCACGCCGTCGTCGACGGCACGAACGGCGACACGTATCTCAAGCGTGTCGATGCGAAGTTCCTCGAGACCGCCCTCACCGCCAGCGGCGCGATCACCGGCGAACCCGGCCTCAAGGGACGCACCGTCGTGCTCGACGTCACGATGCAGCACGGGAAGATCGATGACGTGCTGCGGATGGCCGTCAAGTCGCCGAAGCCGGTGATGAGCGGAACGCTCGCGCTGCAGACGGCGCTGCGCATTCCGCCAGGGCCGGCGAAGGTCGCCGATCGGCTGGAGCTCGACGGGCGCTTCGCGCTCGACGATGCGCGGTTCACCGATCCGTCGGTGCACAGCAAGCTGGTGACGCTCAGCCGCCGCAGCCAGGGCAAGGACCAGAGCGAGCCGAACGGCCGTGTGCTGTCAGGGATGCGAGGCGTCTTCGCCGTGAAGGACGGCGTCGCGCGCTTCAAAGCGCTGACGTTTTCCGTGCCCGGCGCCGACGTCGATCTCGCGGGCGCCTACGGCCTGCGCTCCGAGCAGCTGGATTTCACCGGCACGTTCTCGATGCAGGCGACGATCTCGGAGGCGGCGGGCGGAGGGCTCAAAGGGCTCGCGCTCAAGGCCGTCGATCCGCTCTTCAAGCAGGGCGATCGCGGCGCAGTGCTGCCGATCAAGATTCACGGCACGCGCGAGAAGCCGGAGTTCGGCCTCGACGTGAAGAAAGCGCTGAAAGTCGGATCCTGAGGCCGAGCGGAGGACGCGTCCCGCGATCGCCGCGCGAGGCGGGGTGCGCCAGTACGCGCAGCGACGCTTACTGCTTCGGCACGAAGTTCAAGGCCACACCATTGATGCAGTACCGCTGTCCCGTGGGAGGGGGGCCGTCGGGGAACACGTGACCGAGGTGGCCGCCGCACTGCGAGCAATGCACCTCCGTGCGTGACATCCCGTAACTCCTATCCACCGTGGTCCCGATCGATCCAGCCGTCGGCGCGAAGAAACTCGGCCAGCCGGTGCCTGAATTGAACTTCGCGTCGTTGGTGAACAGTTCCTGTCCGCAGCCCGCGCAATAAAACGTCCCCGCGCGTTTTTCGGTGTCCAGCGCGCAGCTGCCGGGCCGTTCGGTCGCATGCTGCCTGAGCACCTGATACTGCTCAGGCGTCAACTGTTTGCGCCACTCTTCATCGGTCTTCTGAACGGGAAACTCTGGCATCTGCCCAGTCTACCAGCGGTCGTCGTCGCCAGGCGTCGCGCCCCTCGCCCCTCGCCCTTCGCGCCTCGCCGTTCGCTCCTCGCCCTTCACCGCCGCAGCGACTTCAGCAGTTCCATCACATCGGCGCTGCTCCACGAGGGCGACGCCGACCAGCCGTCTCCGGCGGCCGTGTCGCGCATCCCTTGCGCCTGCTGCGCCGCACGAAGGCGGCGCTCTTCTTCCTTGATGTCGTCCAGCTGACGCTGCCGGGCGCGCTCGAGGCCGCCGCCCTGGATGAAGCCGACGATGTGGTGCAGTTCTCCGGCGTCGAGAAACGTGCCGTGCCCTTTGCACACGTCGACGACGGTGCCGGAGAGGCGCCCGAAGTTCAGGCGATTCATCATCTTTCCGCACACCAGGCACGGGCGGTAGCGCACGTCGCCGGCGCGCACCGGCGCGGGCGCGGTCGGCCACTGATGCAGGACGGCGGCCTGCGCTTCACGATCCGCGCACACGCGTTCGAACGTCTCCGCGTCGATCCACATGCCACGGCACGTCGTGCACTCGAGCAGCGCCGTCGATCCGAGATCGATTTCCTGCATCACCGCCCGGCATCCGGGGCAGGTGGCCGCAGCGATGCCCTTCGCCGCGCGCTCCGCCTTCGCGCCGCAGTGCGGGCAGTACGCGGACCCGGCGAACATCAGCGCGAAGCATTTCGGACAGCTGACGGTCGCGAGCTGGGCATGGCAGTACTTGCACGAGGCGTCGCCCGCCGCCGCGGGTCCGCCGCAATTGGGGCAGTGGAGCGCTCCTGCATCGCGCGGCATATGTCCGCTAGAATAGCCGACGGCCGGGCGTCCGTGCTGTCTCCCGTCTTCCGCCTTCCCTCTTTCAACGGAGCTGTCCGATGGGTTTGATGGACTTCATCAAAGGCGAGCTGATTGACGTCATCGAGTGGACCGACGACTCGCGCGACACGCTGTCGTACCGGTTTCCCGACGACGACAAGGCGATCAAGAACGGCGCGCAGCTGATCGTCCGCGAATCGCAGCAGGTGCAGTTCGTCTACCTCGGTGAGTTCGGCGATACGTTCGGGCCCGGCAAGCACACCCTGACCACCGACAACATCCCGATCCTGACCAGGCTGAAGTCGTGGAAGTACGGGTTCAACTCGCCCTTCAAGGCCGACGTCTACTACCTGAACACGCGCCTGTTCACCGGCAACAAATGGGGCACCGCGAATCCGGTGATGATGCGCGACGAGGATCTCGGCATCGTCCGCGTGCGCGCGTTCGGCACCTACGACTTTCACATCGTCAACCCGAAGCTGTTCCTGAAGGAGGTCGCGGGATCGGACCAGAACTTCCGGCTCGACGAGTTTGCCGACACGATGCGCTCGCGGATCGTGAGCGTGTTCGCCGACGCGCTGGCGACGGCGAGGATTCCGGTGTTCGACGTCGCGAGCCGCTACACCGAGCTCGGCGAAGCCTTGTTGCCGCTCATCAATCCGGTGATCGCGGCGAAGTACGGTCTCGAGATGCCAAGCTTCATCGTCGAGAACGTGTCGGTGCCGCCGGAGGTCGAGCAGGCGATCGACAAGCGCTCGAGCATGGCGGCGGTCGGGAATCTCAACGACTACGTGAAATTCCAGATGGCGCAGGGCATGGAGAAGGGCGGCGGCGCGGGCGGCATGGCAACCGAGATGGCCGTCGGCCTGTCGATTGCCCAGCAGATCATCCAGCAGCAGGGCGGCGTCCCCGGCGCGGCGGCCGGGAAGGCGGCGGTGGCGCCAGCCGCGGTTCCCGACCTGCTTTCTCCCGCCGATGCGGCCACGGCGCTCGGCGTCCCGGAGAGCGACGTGATGACGATCCTCGAGTCCGGCGAGCTGGCGGGCAAGAAGATCGGCAGCTCGTGGCGCATCAAGCGCTCTGCGCTCGACGAGTACCTCGCAAAGTGAGTGGCTCAGGGCTCAAGGTGGCTTAGGACTCACGGCTCAGGGCTCAAGGCGGCTTAGGGCTCAGGGCTCACGGCTCAGGGCGGCTTAGGGCGTAGCAGCTCACGGCGAGATCATGTCCAGCGTCGTTGCACTCGAGAAACATCCGTGTCCAGCCTGCGGTGCCCAGGCGGAATGGAATCCGGGGAAACAGAAACTCGTGTGCCCGTTCTGCGGGACCGAGACGCCCTACGACATCAAGACGACGGGAGAGATCGTCGAGCTCGATCTCGTACGGGCGCTCCGCGAGATGCCCGACGAGCTGCGCGGCTGGCAGACGGAGCGCCGCACCGTGCAGTGCCGCAGCTGCAAGGCGGTGTCGGTGTTCGATCCGGATCGCGTCGGGCAGCGCTGCGAATTCTGCGGTTCGCCGGAGCTGGTCGACTACGAGGAAATCAAGGCGCCGATCCGGCCGCAGAGCCTGCTGCCGTTCAAGATCGCCGAATCCGCGGTGCGCGAGCAGATCCGGCGATGGTATGCGAGCAAGTGGCTGGCGCCGGGCAGCCTGAAGTCGCGCGCGCTCGTCGACACGGTACGCGGCGTCTACATTCCCTACTGGACCTTCGATGCGCAGGTCGTGTGCCCGTGGGAGGCCGACGCAGGCCACTACTACTACACGACCGAGACCTATCGCGATAACCAGGGCCGCACGCAGACGCGGCAGGTGCGGCACGTGCGATGGGAACCCGCGTCAGGCGTCGTCGAGCACTTTTTCGACGACGAGCCGGTCCCGGGAACGCAGGGCATCGCCCGCGCGCTGCTTTCCGACATCGAGCCGTTCGCGACGAACGAGCTCGTGCCGTACGATCGCTCCTACCTGTCAGGATTCGTCGTCGAGCACTATCAGGTGGTGCTGCTCGACGCGGCGAAAGCCGGCGAAGACGCGATGACCGAAAAGCTGCGCGAGATGTGCGCCGCGCAGGTCCCGGGCGACACCTACCGCGACCTCGCGATCCACCCGACGTTCTCGAACCGCACGTTCAAGCACATCCTCGTGCCGGTGTGGCTGCTGACCTACACCTACGGCGCGAAGGTCTACCACGTGCTCGTCAACGGCTACACCGGGCGGATGGCCGGAGAGTATCCGAAGAGTCCGTGGAAGGTCGCGCTGCTGGTCATCGCTGTTATCATCATCGTATTGATCGTGCTGCTGTCGCAGGGCAACCAGTGATCCCGCCAGGGATGATCCACCACGGGTACACACGAATCACTCCTGACGGCATCGCGACATCACGCAAGCCGGGTCTCCAGGCCCGGTGGACACGGAAGGCCTGTCATGTTCGAGAAGAAATCAAAGCTGCCGACCGAGCAGGAGGCGTTGAAGGGGCGTGCGGATCGGATGCCGGTGCCGGCGCGGCATCACGTGCTCGAGGCGCCGCTGCAGGGGCCGTTTCCAGCGGGACTTCAGACCGCGATGTTCGGCCTCGGATGCTTCTGGGGCGCGGAGCGGAAGTTCTGGCAGGTGCCGGGCGTGTACACGACCGCGGTGGGCTACGCGGCAGGGCTGACGCCGAACCCGACGTACCGCGAAGTGTGCAGCGGCATGACCGGGCACTCCGAGGTCGTGCTCGTCGTCTTCGATCCCAAGCGCGTCAGCTACGAGGATCTCCTGAAAGTGTTCTGGGAGAGCCACGATCCCACGCAGGGCATGCGCCAGGGAAACGACGTCGGGACTCAGTACCGATCGGGGATCTATTACTACGACGAGGCGCAGCGCGCCGCGGCGGAGCGCACGCACGACGAGTATCAGCAGGCGCTGTCGAAGGCGGGCCATGGAACGATCACGACCGAGATTCTTCCCGCGCCCGAGTTCTACTACGCCGAGGACTATCACCAGCAGTACCTCTCGAAGAACCCGAACGGCTACTGCGGGCTCGGCGGAACGGGCGTCACCTGCCCGGTCGGCCTCGGCGTCGCGAGGGCGCCGGCCTCGCCGCCGACGATCTAGCGCGGATTGACGGTGAGCGAGCGCGAGCATCCGCTCGGCGCGACGATGGCCGGCGTGCTGCTGTTCGTCGTCGGGATGGGCATCGCCGCCGGCATCTACCAGATCACCGTCAAGGAGCGCGACCTCCGCCGCGGCTGGGTCACGGCCGAAGGCACCGTCACGGAGGCCGTCAAACGACGCACGGCCGACGGCGAAGCCTTCTCGCCGCTCGTCGTCTTCCGCTCGTCCTCGGGCGCGCGCGTGAGCTTCACCGCCGCGCAGGCGCAGGCGACGCCGTCGTTTGCCATGGGCGAGCGAGTGTCCGTGCGCTATCCGCCCGCATTTCCCGAACGCGCCGAGATCGACTATCCGCAGCGGCGGTTGATCCGTAATGGGATCGCCATCGC
>JABFWM010000084.1 GCA_013362195.1 Acidobacteriota bacterium | reverse complement strand
AAAACCCGCCCGACGGGTAATCGCCACGGACGCAGGCGGGTCTTAATACCCGCCCGACGTGGAATCCGACCCGGCATTCATAGACACGACCATGAACTTGCAGAAATACACCGAAAAGGCGCAGGCCGCGGTCATCGCGGCGCAGCAGCTCGCCGACCGCGAGGGTCACCCGGACATCACGCCCGAGCATCTACTCCTCACGCTCGTCGAGCAGCAGGGTGGCATCGTTCCGGAAATCCTGCGCAAGATGAGCATCGACCCGGCCGCCATCGCCGCGGCGGCGCGCACGGAGATCGGGCGCAGTCCCCGCGCGCACGGCGGCACGCAGCCCACGCTCTCCCCGCGCCTGCGTCAGGTCGCCGACGCCGCCGAAACGGAGGCCGGACGCCTCAAGGACGAGTACGTCAGCACGGAACATCTCTTCCTCGCGATTGCGGGCGAAGGCGGGCGGTCGGCCGCGGCGCGTCTGCTCCAGCAGGCCGGCGCGACCCGGGACAGCATTCTCCAGGCGCTGACCTCGGTGCGCGGCTCGCAGCGCGTCACCTCGCAGAATCCCGAGACCACCTATCAGGCGCTCGAGCGCTACGGCCGCGATCTCACTGACCTGGCGCGCAAGGGCAAGCTCGATCCGGTCATCGGCCGCGACGACGAGATCCGGCGCGTGATCCAGGTGCTGTCGCGCCGCACCAAGAACAATCCCGTGCTGATCGGCGAGCCAGGCGTCGGCAAGACCGCCGTCGTCGAAGGGCTTGCCCAGCGCATCGTGCGCCAGGACGTGCCTGAAGGATTGAAGCACAAGAAGATCGTCGCGCTCGACATGGGCGCGCTGGTCGCGGGCGCGAAATATCGCGGCGAGTTCGAAGAACGCCTCAAGGCGGTGTTGAAGGAAGTCACCGACGCCGAGGGCCAGGTGATCCTGTTCATCGACGAGCTGCACACCGTGGTCGGCGCCGGCGCGGCGGAAGGGGCGATGGACGCGGCCAACATGCTGAAGCCGATGCTCGCCCGCGGCGAACTGCACATGATCGGCGCGACCACGCTCGACGAGTACCGCAAGCACATCGAAAAGGACGCGGCGCTCGAGCGGCGCTTCCAGCCCGTGCAGGTCGGCGAGCCGACCGTCGAGGACACGATCAGCATCCTGCGCGGCCTCCGCGAGCGCTACGAGATCCACCACGGCGTGAAGTTCAAGGACGCGGCGCTCGTCGCCGCCGCGGTGTTGTCGCACCGCTACATCACCGACCGGTTCCTGCCCGACAAGGCGATCGATCTCATCGACGAAGCGGCGTCACGGCTGCGCATGGAGATCGACTCCATGCCGGTGGAGCTGGACGAAGTGCAGCGCCGCATCATGCAGCTCGAGATCGAGCGCGAGGCGCTCCGCAAGGAAAAGGACACCGCGTCGCAGGAGCGCCTGCAGAAGCTCGAAAAGGAGCTCGCGGATCTGAAGGAACAGAAGAACTCGCTGACCGCGCACTGGCAGCAGGAGAAGGACACCATCCAGCGCTCGCGCGAGCTGAAGGAACAGCTCGAGCAGGTGCGCCTCGACATGCAGCGCGCGCAGCAGGCCGGCGATTACGCGAAAGCGTCGGAACTGCAATACGGACGTCTGCCCGACATCGAGCGGCAGATCAAGGAGCAGGAGGCGCGGCTCGCCGAGGTGCAGAAGGGCACGCGCATGCTCAAGGAAGAAGTCGACGAGGAGGACATCGCCGAGGTCGTCAGCCGCTGGACCGGCGTCCCGGTCAGCCGCCTGATGGAAGGAGAAATCCAGAAGCTCCTCCGGATGGAAGACCGGCTGCATCAGCGCGTCGTCGGCCAGGACGAAGCCATTCAGGCGGTCGCCAACGCGATCCGCCGGGCGCGGGCCGGACTCCAGGATCCGAATCGTCCGCTCGGCAGCTTCATCTTCCTCGGCCCGACCGGCGTCGGCAAGACGGAGCTGGCGCGCGCGCTCGCGGAGTTCCTGTTCGACGACGAGCAGGCGATGATCCGCATCGACATGTCGGAATACCAGGAGAAGCACACCGTGTCGCGGATGATCGGCGCGCCTCCCGGCTACGTCGGCTACGAAGAGGCGGGCCAGCTGACCGAGGCCGTCCGCCGGCGCCCGTATTCCGTCGTGCTGTTCGACGAGATCGAGAAGGCCCACGCCGAGGTGCTGAACGTGATGCTGCAGCTCCTCGACGATGGACGGTTGACCGACGGCAAGGGCCGGACGGTCGACTTCAAGAACACCGTCGTGATCATGACGTCGAACGTGGGCAGTCACTACATCAGCGCCGCCGACCTCTCCGGCGGCCTCACGGAAGGCGTGAAGCGCGAGGTCATGGACGCGCTGCGGGCGCAGTTCCGTCCGGAGTTCCTCAACCGCGTCGACGAGATCATCGTCTTCCACGCGCTCACGCGCGAGCAGATGCGGCACATCATCGATATCCAGCTGCGCGGGCTGATGAAGCGGCTGGAGGATCGGAAGATCCACATCGAGCTGAGCGACCGCGCGAAGGATCTGGTGATCGAAGAGGGCTACGATCCGGCGTACGGCGCCCGGCCGCTGAAGCGGACGATCCAGCGGGCGATTCTCGACCCGCTGGCCCTGCGCGTCCTGCAGGGCGACTTCCGCGAAGGCGACACCGTGCGGATCGACGTCAGCGGCGGCACGCTGGCGTTCGAGCGTGCCGAAAGCGGTGTCCCTGTCTGAGGGTCCACACGTCATAAAATAGAGAGGGCGCCCTTCGAGTCCTTCGCGTCCCCCGAACGCTTCGAGTGATATGGCCGAGCAGAAATCAACATCACGGAACCGGCGACTGGCAGACCGCCGGATGAACCCGCGCGCACCGGGTGGGGCGATTTGGTACGTCCTCGGGTTTCTGCTCCTGCTGGCCCTCGCACAGGCCTTTTTCTTCCAGCTTCAGAGCGGCGAGACGCTTCCATACAGCGAGTTCAAGCGGCTGGTGCGCAGCGATCGCGTGCAGGAAGTGACGGTCGGCGAGGATCGCGTTCGCGGCCTGCTCAAGGGAACGGACGGCGACAAGGCGCGGCCGTTCTCGGCCGTGCGCGTCGTCGACGACAAGCTGCCGGAGGACCTCGAGCAGCACGGCGTGAAGTACCAGGGCGAAGTCCCGAACCGCTGGCTGTCCGACATCATCGGCTGGATCATCCCGCTCGTCCTCATCGTGGCGCTCTGGACGTTCTTCTTCCGCCGCATCGGCGGCGCGGAAGGCGGCGTGATGTCGTTCGCGCGCAGCCGCGCGAAGATCTACGCGGACGACGACGTGAAGATCGGGTTTGGCGACGTCGCGGGCGTGGACGAAGCGGAAGAAGAGCTGAAGGAGATCGTCGAGTTCCTGAAGACCCCGCGGAAATACACGAGCATCGGCGGCAAGATCCCGAAGGGCGTGCTGCTCGTCGGCCCGCCGGGAACTGGCAAGACGCTGCTCGCACGCGCCGTGGCGGGCGAAGCCAAGGTCCCCTTCTTCAGCCTGAGCGGATCCGAATTCGTCGAGATGTTCGTCGGCGTCGGCGCGGCGCGCGTGCGCGACCTGTTCGCGCAGGCGGAATCGAAGGCGCCGTGCATCGTCTTCATCGACGAGCTCGACGCGCTCGGCAAGGTGCGCATCCAGACGCCGATGGGCAGCCACGAGGAGCGCGAGCAGACGCTCAACCAGCTGCTCGCGGAGATGGACGGCTTCGACGGGCGCAAGGGCATCATCATCATGGGGGCGACGAACCGTCCCGAAGTGCTCGACCCGGCGCTTCTCCGGCCGGGACGCTTCGATCGCCAGGTGCTCGTCGACAAGCCCGACGTGCGCGGACGTGAGGACATCCTGCGCATCCACGTCAAGACGGTGAAGATTGCCGACTCGGTCGACCTGAAGGTGATTGCCGCGCGCACCGCCGGCTTTGCCGGCGCCGATCTGGCGAATCTCGTCAACGAGGCGGCGCTGCTGGCCGCGCGCAAGGACAAGACGTCGGTGGACATGAAGGATTTCGACGAGGCGATCGATCGCATCATCGCGGGGCTCGAGAAGAAGCGCGTGATGAGCGACAAGGAGCGGCGCATCGTCGCGTATCACGAGTCGGGGCACGCGATCGTCGCGAGCATCCTCCCCGGCCTCGATCCCGTGCACAAGATCTCGATTGTCGCCCGCGGCTTCGGCGCGCTCGGCTACACGATGCAGCTGCCGCTCGAGGACCGGTATCTGATGACGCGCACCGATCTGCTCGGGCAGCTGGCGGTGCTGCTCGGCGGCCGCAGCGCGGAAGAGATCGCCTTCGGCGAGGTGTCCACCGGCGCGCAGAACGATCTCCAGCGCGCGACCGATATCGCGCGGGCGATGGTCACCGAGTTCGGCATGAGCGACGCGCTGGGCGCGGTCAACTACGACGGGCATCGCGGCGCCAAGTTCATCGACACGCCGTTTCTGAACGAGCGCGGACCGCACTCGGAGGAAACGGCTCAGAAAATCGACGTCGAGGTGAAGCGGATCATCACCGAGGCGCACGACACCGCGCGGCGGGTGCTCCGCGACCGCAAGACCATCCTCGACGAGCTGTCGACGCGGCTGCTCGACAAGGAAGTGATCGAGGGGGACGAACTGCGTGCGCTGCTCGGGCCGGTGCCGCCCAGGGATCCGCAAGGCACGGTGCCGCCGGCCGTGCCGGACGAAGGCGTGCGAAGCGCCTCGGGCGCCTGACTCGCCGGGTCTGAACCGACGGCCTGCTCGGGCGCGCCGGCTCTGAAGAGCCCGCCTACCCT
>JABFWM010000511.1 GCA_013362195.1 Acidobacteriota bacterium | reverse complement strand
GTGCTGCAGCACCAGCGACTCGATGTGCCCGGCGAGGTGATGCACCGCCACGAGCGGCAAGCCGCGCGACCACGCCAGCGACTTCGCGAACGAGACGCCGACCAGCAGCGAACCGACCAGACCAGGACCCTGCGTCACCGCGATCGCGCCGAGATCCGTCCACCCCACGCGCGCGTCCTCGAGCGCGCGCTCGACGACGCCGCAGATGTCGCGCAGGTGCTGCCGCGAGGCCAGCTCCGGCACGACGCCGCCCCATTCGCGATGGATCGCCGCCTGCGACGCGACGACGTTGGAGCGGAGCGACCACGGCTTCGCGGCGGCGCCGGTCTCGGCGACGACCGCGGCGGCCGTTTCATCGCACGACGTTTCAATCGCGAGGATATTCACGACTGGTGCAGCGGGGTCACGGCGCGTGCGGGACAGGTCTTCAGGTCCGCCGGCCGGACGCGCTCATGCGCGAAGCGCGGTCCCTTCGAAGGCGCGCTTGAGCGACTCGTTGTAGGGCGGCCGGAAAATGCCCTTCTCCGTGATGATGCCCGTGATGTAGCGATGCGGCGTCACGTCGAACGCGGGGTTGCGGATCTGGGCGCCCACCGGCGTCAGCCGCGCCGAGCCGAGATGACTCACCTCGCGCTGATCGCGTTCTTCGATTGGAATCTTGTCGCCGTCGGCCGTCTCGAGATCGATCGTCGAGAGCGGTGCGGCGACGTAGAACGGCACCTTGTGCTCGTGCGCGAGCACCGCGACGGTATAGGTGCCAATCTTGTTCGCGGTGTCGCCGTTGGCCGCGATCCGATCGGCGCCGACGATCACCGCGTCGATTTCGCCGGCGCGCATCAGCGGGCCGGCCATGCTTTCGGTAATCACCGTGGTGTTGATGCCGTCTCGCACGAGCTCCCAGGCGGTGAGGCGCGCGCCCTGCAGGAACGGACGCGTCTCGTCGGCAAAGACCGCGATCTTCTTGCCGGATTCCACCGCGGCGCGGATCACGCCGAGCGCCGAGCCATACCCCGCCGTCGCGAGCGCGCCGGCGTTGCAGTGGGTCAGCACGCGCGCGCCGTCGCTGAGCATCTCGGCGCCGTGCAGCCCCATCGCGCGGCAGCTGGCGACGTCCTCGTCGTGAATCTGCTGGGCCTCGCGATCGAGCCGCGCCGCGAGCTCCTCGGCCGACTCGCCGGCGTGCGCGCCCTCGGCGAAGGCGCGCTTCATGCGATCGATGGCCCAGAACAGGTTGACCGCGGTCGGCCGCGTCGAGGCCATCATGTCGCACATCTTCTGGAACTCGACCGCAAGCTGCCGCGTGCCCTTCGCGGTGCTGCGCCGCACGCCCAGCGCGAGCCCCCACGCCGCCGCCACCCCGATCGCCGGGGCCCCCCGAATGACCATCGTCCGAATCGCCTTCGCGACTTCCTGAACGGTGCGGCACCGCACGTACACTTCCTGGGCGGGCAGCTTGCGCTGATCCACCATCACGATCACGTCATCCTGGCGATCGATCGTCGGCAGCATAGGAACATTGTAGCAGCGCTGGAATCGCAGCCGCGGCCACGGCCACACCATACGAAGATCAGCATTCGTGTGAGATCAGGCCCGGCGAACTGACGTACGCGTTCCCTCTCTGTGCAGGACGTCACATCAGAGCAAGCGCGCGTCGAACGGAAACGGCAGCAGCTCCGACAGGCGCAACCGCTTCTTGACCTCGGAGAGGTTCGCGAGCACGACCTCGATGTCGCCGCAATACTCCCAGAGAAGCTGGCGGCACGCGCCGCACGGCGGCGTCGGGTCATCCGTATCCGCGACGACGACGATGCGGGTAAACAGGTCGTGGCCGTCCGACAGCGCTTTGAACAACGCGACGCGCTCGGCGCAGATCGTCAGGCCGTAGGTCGCATTCTCGACGTTGCACCCGGTGACGACCTCGCCGGTCACGATCTCGAGCGCTGCACCGACGTGAAAATGCGAGAAGCGGGCGCGCGCATGGGTCCGCGCGTCGATCGCGGCCGCGACGAGAGCGGGTTCGTCGTTCGCCGCATCCCGCACGTCGTCGAGGCGCACCGGCTCCCATTCGCGCTCGGTGCGCCGGTCGAACCCGCGGCGCCGCTCGCCGGCGCGGCGGTCGGCGCCGCCGCGGCGGTTCTGTTTGCGCCGTTCCGGCCCGCGGTGGCCGCGATCAGAGCCGGCCAATGATCCCCTCCAGCAGCGCGGCGAAGCGGCCGCGGACCTGACGCGCGACCTCCATCACTTCGTCATGATTGAGCGGCTTCGGCAGCACGCCGGCCGCCGCGTTCGTGATGCAGGAGATGCCGAGCACCTCGATGCCCATGTGGCGGGCGGCAATCGCCTCCGGCACGGTCGACATCCCGACCGCATCGGCGCCGATGGTGCGAAGGAACCTGATCTCGGCCGGCGTCTCGTAGCTCGGTCCGTGCACCGCCACGTACACGCCGTGGCCGATCGGCAGGCCCTGCGCGGCCGCGACATCGTCGGCCAGCGCCCGCAGCCGCGGAGAGTACACCGTCGACATGTCGGGAAACCGCAGGCCGAAGCGATCCTCGTTCGGGCCGACGAGCGGGTTGCTGCCGAGCAGGTTGATGTGATCGTCCATCACCATCAGCGTTCCGGGCGTCAGCTTCACATTGATGCCGCCGGCGGCGTTGGTGAGGATCAACGCTTTTGCGCCGAGCCGCCCCATGACCCGCGTCGCGAACGTGACGGTGCGAAGATCGTGGCCCTCGTAGAAGTGGGCGCGTCCTGATAGTGCCGAGACGCGGCGGCCCGCGAGCGTGCCGACGACCAGCCGTCCTTCGTGTCCGATGACGTGCGATGCCGGCCAGTGTGGAAGATCGGCGTAGGACCACGCCGTCGCATCCTGGAGCGTCGTCGCAAACGCCCCGAGTCCCGAGCCGAGGACGACGGCGACGTCCGGCGGCGGTGTCTCGCGGCGAATCAGCGCGGCGGCCTCTTCAACCTTGTCGTAGTAGTCCATGCGAATCGTCCCGGGCTGAAGACCGGGCTTGCGGGCGGCGCGGCTGACGCCGCGAAACACTGATGGCTCGCCGCCGACGCGTCATAGCAGGAAGCCGGCGATCGTCGCGGTGATGAAGTTCGCCAGCGTTCCGGCGAGCATCGCGCGCAGCCCGAGGCGCGCGAGATCGTGGCGCCGGGTCGGCGCGAGCGCGCCGATGCCGCCGATCTGAATGCCGATCGAGCTGAAGTTGGCGAACCCGCACAGCGCGAAGGTGGCGATGGTGAACGACCGCGGGTCGAGCACCGGCTTCATCGGCCCGAGCTGTGAATAGGCGACGAACTCGTTGAGCGCCATGCGTGTGCCGAGCAGGTTGCCGATCCTCGGCGCGTCGCGCCACGGGACGCCCATCGCCCAGGCGACCGGCGCGAACACCCAGCCGAAGATCTGCTGCAGGCTCAGATGCACGAGTCCGAGCAGCGCGTTGAGCAGGGCGATGAGCGCGAGAAACGAGATCAGCATGGCGCCGACGTTCAGCGCCAGCTGCAAGCCTTCGCCGGTGCCCCGGCCGGCCGCGTCGATGACGTTGACGTCCGTTCTCTCGACCTGGAGCCGCACCGTGCCCATCGTCTCCGGCACCTGCGTTTCGGGCACGAAAATCTTCGCCATCATCAGCGTGCCCGGCGCCGTCATGATCACGGCGGTCAGCAGGTGCTGCGCTTCGATCCCGAACAGGATGTAGGCGGCCATGATCCCACCCGAGATGTGCGCCATCCCGGAGGTCATGACCGTCATCAGCTCCGACTCGGTCATGCGCGGCAGGTAGGGACGGATCGTCAGCGGCGCCTCGGTCTGCCCCATGAAGATGCTGGCGGCGACGTTCAGCGATTCCGCGCCGCTGGCGCGCATGACGCGGCGCATCAGAATCGCGAACCCGCGGACGATCACCTGCATGACACCGAAGTAATAGAGGATCGCGAACAGCGCGGCAATGAAGATGATGGTCGGCAGCACCTGGAAGGCGAAGATGACGCCGTACTGCGCCCCTTCGGGGCCCAGCACCGCGGTCATGATGCGCGGCCACACCTCCTTGCTGCCGAGCGGGCCGAACACGAAGCTCGATCCGACGAACGCGAAATCCAGCAGCCGGTTGATCGCGCCGCCGAGCGTCTGGAAGATCTGGCGCCCCGTCGCCGTCTTCAACACGAGCAGCGCGAACACGACCTGCAGCGACAGGCCCCACGCCACCGTGCGCCGGTCGATGGCCCGGCGGTTCGTCGACAGGGCGTAGGCCACCGTCAGGATCACGAGCAGGCCGACCAGCGACTGCAGCCGCGGCACCCCGGCAAACCGGGCGACCAGCGCGCAGACGCCCGCGGCCGCCAGGGCCGCGCCCATCAGGATGAAGTCGCGCGCCTCGAAGGGCTCGCGCGGGGGCGCCGGGTATGCGAGCGTGGCGGCCGCACCAACAACATTCCCCGCTTGCTGCACCATTACCGGGTCCCTCGTTCAATGCGATCGACGATGAGCGGACGCTCGGCGGGCGCCGCGTCGGCCACCACGACGGCCTCGGAGAGCAGACGCCGCGCGCGCTCGAGCCCACGCCCGCCGCGATGATGAATCTCGATCACCGGGTCGGCGGCGCGCACGCGGTGTCCGGGCGGCGCGACGATGATCACGCCGACACCGGGGTCGATCGCGGCGTCGAGCCGATCGCGGCCGGCGCCGAGGAGCACGGCGGCGCGGCCGACCAGCTCCGCGTCGATCGCGGCGACGAACCCGTCGCGCGCCGCCTGCACG
>JABFWM010000265.1 GCA_013362195.1 Acidobacteriota bacterium | reverse complement strand
GGGTCTGAAGACCCGCCCTACACAACCGAAGCCGGCGGTCTCAGGACCCTGCGCGGACGAACACCGACCGCGTCGTGGCCACCGTGGTCGGTTTTGTTTTGTGTTCTTCTGTGTTCCTCTGTGTTTTTCTGTGGCCCTTTTCTGTGGCCCCTCCCTGCTGTCCAGCCGCGACGGAGTCGGCTTCTGCGGCCGCCATTATCCGTGGTATAAATCGTTGTTTGCCTGCGTCGAGGTAAGGCCGACGGAGGAGCCTGCGTGTTGGCAGCGGGTCCGTCGAGCCGAGCGAGGAGTCGTGCTTCCGAATCTCTCCGTTCTCTGGGTCATCTTTTTCGTGCTGCTGCTCACGTTCATCGTGGACCGGCTGCTGCTGCGGCCGGTGCTCGAGGTGATCCGTCAGCGCGAGGAGGCGATCGAGTCGGCGCGCGAACTGGCGCAGCGATCCGCGCACGAGGCCCAGGCGGCCGCGGCGGAGTTCGAGCGCAAGACCACGGCCGCCCGTGCGGAGATCTATCGCGAGATGGACGAGATGCGGCGCGCGGCGCTGGCGCAGCGCGGGGAGATCGTGACCGCAACGCGCGCGGAAGCGGAAGCCGCGGTGGCTGCCGCCGCCCGCCAGTTGGCCGCCGACGCCGAACAGGCCCGGCGGACGCTCGATGCGGACGCACAAGCCCTCGGCGCCGCGGCGGCCGAACGGATCCTCGGCCGCAAGGCCTCCTGACCCCTCATGATTTCCGGACGCAGCGCACCCGATCAGTCGTTCCTTGCGCGCCTCGCCGTGGTCGTCTTTGCGATCGCCGTGCTGGCGGCCCTCGCCATCGCGACGAGCGTGCCCGTCTCGGCGCAGCACGCGCCGGCCGCGCAGCCGTCGCCGGCGGCGCACGAGGCGGAGCCGGGCCAGGAGGCGCACGAGGGAGGATGGCTTCCCACCGTCGCGAAAGCGGTGAACTTCGCCATCCTCGCGGGCGTCCTGGTGTATTTCCTCAAGACGCCGCTCACCGAGTACCTCTCGTCGCGGATCACGAAGGTGCGCCAGGATCTCGTGACCGCGGCGGAGACGCGCGAGGCGGCGACGCGCCAGCTGGCAGAGATCCAGGCGCGGCTGGAGGCGCTGCCGCGCGAGCTCGAGGATCTCAAGGCGCGCGGCGCGGAAGAAATCACGGCGGAGCGCGAACGGATTCGTCAGGCTGCCGGAGCGGAGCGCGAACGGCTGCTCGAGCACGCGCGCCGCGAGATTGACATGCGGCTCCGCATCGCGCGCCGCGAGCTGGTGGAGCACGCGGCGGGCCTTGCCGTCGCGGTCGCCTCGGAACGCATCAAGCGGTCGATTACGTCCGACGATCAGGCGCGGCTGCTCGAGCGCTATGCGTCGCAGCTGAAGGAGGTGCGCGCATGACCGGCCGCGCCGCCGCCCGCCGCTACGCGCGTGCGCTCTTCGATGTGGCGTTGAAGGAATCCGATATCGAGCGCATCAATACCGACCTGGAGCGGTTTGCCGGGCTCATCACCCACCACGAGGCGCTCTCGCATACGCTCACGAATCCTGCCGTGCCGGCGGCGAAGAAGCGCGGCGTCGTGCAGGCGTTGATCGAGCGCGGCGGCGGCCTCGCGCCCGTGCTGACCAGGTTCCTGACGCTGCTGGCCGAGCGGGACCGTCTGGCGCTCCTGCCGGAGGTGGCCGCGGCGTATCGCGAGCGCCTGCTGGACCATCACAAGATCGTTCGCGGCGAGGTGATCACCGCGATGCCGTTGCCCGCCGACCGTCTCAAGGCGCTCGAGCAGGGCCTCGGGCAGGCGACGGGGCGCACCGTCGTGCTCGACGCGCGCGTCGACCCGTCGATCATCGGCGGCGTCATCACGCGCCTGGGCAGCACCGTGTTCGACGGCAGCATCACGACGCAGCTCGAAAAAATGAAGCAGGCGCTGATTGACGCGGGGCAATGAGGCGCGGGCGCGCAGCGCCGCGAGCGCGCGAACGGCGCCGGGCGGACTGCGAAGAGCGAGCGCAACGGAGTGAGCGTGGCGGAGCGCACCGGCCCCGTCGTCCAATAGCGCAGCTCCCGCGGCTGCGCGTGCTCGAAAGCCCGGGCGAAGCCTCCAGGAACAAGCGGGCGAAGCCTCCAGGAAAACGATGGACATCAAAGCCGAAGACATTTCCAAGATCATCCGCGACCAGATCGGCAGCTATGCCGTGGACGTCGACGTCGCCGAAGTGGGCAGCATCGTCTCGGTTGGAGACGGCATCGCGCGCGTGCACGGCGTCGAGAACACGATGGCCGGCGAGATGCTCGAGTTCCCGCACGGCATTTACGGCATCGCGTTGAACCTGGAAGAGGAAAGCGTCGGCGCCGTGCTGCTCGGCGACTACACCGAGATCCGCGAAGGCGACACCGTCAAGCGCACCGGCCGCGTCATCTCGGTGCCGGTGGGCCCCGAGCTGGTCGGGCGCGTCGTCAACGCGCTGGGGCAGGCGATTGACGGCAAGGGGCCGAGCGTCACCAAGCAGGTGATGCCCATCGAACGGCTGGCGCCGGGCGTCGTCGATCGGCAGCCGGTGAAAGAGCCGATGCAGACCGGCCTGAAGGCGATCGACGCGATGGTGCCGATCGGGCGCGGCCAGCGCGAGCTGATCATCGGCGACCGCCAGACCGGCAAGACCGCGGTCGCGGTCGACGCGATCATCAATCAGCGCGGCCAGAACATGATCTGCATCTACAACGCGATCGGCCAGAAGCAGTCGACGATCGCGCAGGTCGTGCGCACGCTCGAAGAGGCCGGCGCGATGGAATACACGATCGTGGTCGCGGCCGCGGCCTCGGATCCGGCGCCGCTGCTCTACATCAGCCCGTACTCGGCGTGCACGATGGGCGAGTTCTTCCGCGACAACGGCCAGCACGCGCTCTGCATCTACGACGACCTGTCGAAGCACGCGCAGGCGTATCGCGAGATCTCGCTGCTGCTGCGGCGTCCGCCCGGCCGCGAGGCGTACCCGGGCGACGTGTTCTACCTGCACTCGCGGCTCCTCGAACGCGCCGCGAAGCTGCGCAAGGAGCTGGGCGGCGGTTCGCTGACGGCCCTGCCGATCATCGAAACGCAGGCCGGCGACCTGTCGGCGTACATCCCGACCAACGTGATTTCGATCACCGACGGCCAGATCTTCCTCGAGGCGGATCTGTTCCATCAAGGCGTGCGGCCGGCGATCAACGTCGGCAACTCCGTGTCGCGCGTCGGCGGGTCCGCGCAGGTGAAGGCGATGCGGCAGGTTGCCGGCACGCTCCGCCTCGATCTCGCGCAGTTCCGGGAGCTCGCCGCGTTCGCGCAGTTCGGATCGGATCTGGACAAGGCGACGCTCAATCAGCTCAATCGCGGCCGCCGCCTCGTCGAGGTGCTGAAGCAGCCGCAGTACCAGCCGCTCGCGGTCGAGAAGCAGGTGGCGATCATTTACGCCGCCACCAACGGCTACCTCGATCCCGTGCCGGTCGAATCGGTGCGCGCCTACGAGGCGGAGTTGTTCCGCTTCCTCGACACGCGCCGGTCGCAGCTGCTCTCGGCGCTCGCGGAGAAGAAGCAGATCGACGACGAGCTGAAGCGCGAGCTGAACGCCGCGCTGGAGGAGTTCGGCAGGGATTTCGCGGCGGCGCAGAAGAGCGCCGCGTAGCCGGGCGATCGGAGATCTCTCGTGGTCCGTGACACGTAAATGCCGTCACTCCTGGATATCCGCCGGCGCATTCGCGCCGTCAAGTCGACGCAGCAGATCACCAAGGCGATGAAGATGGTCGCGGCGTCGCGGCTGCGCCGCGCGCAGGAGCGCATCCAGCACGCGCGTCCGTTCGCGCTCGAGATGCTGCGCGTCCTCAACAGCCTTGCCTCGCGCGTCGATCCGGCGTCACATCCGCTGCTCGACGAACGCCGCGCGCCGCGTGCCGGCGGCAAGGTGCTGCTCTTCGTGATCACCGCGGACCGGGGGTTGTGCGGCAGCTTCAACACCAACGCGATCAAGGCGGCGAGCACGTTCATCGTCGAAGATCCGGCGCGCGAGGTGGCGCTCGGGCTGGTCGGGCGGCGCGGCCGCGACTTCTTCGCCCGCCGCGGTTTCGACGTGCGCTACGAGCAGGTGAACCTGTTCCAGGCGCTGCAGTTCACGCATGCGCAGGCGATCGCGCGGACGGCCATCGAGGAGTTCACCGACGGGCGCGCCGACAGCGTCTACCTGGTGTACAACCAGTTCAAGTCGGTCATCCAGCAGCAGATCGTCGTGGAGCGCCTCCTGCCGATCCCTCGCCTCGACGTGGAGCCGGGCACCGCAGCGCCCGGCGGCCATGCCGGCGATGCGCCGGCGCCGCCGGTCGACTATCTGTACGAGCCGATGCCGCAGGAGCTGTTCAACGCGCTGATCCCGCAGCACGTCGAGGTGCAGGTCTGGCGCGCGCTCCTCGAATCGAACGCCGCGTTCTACGCCGCACAGATGACGGCGATGGATGCGGCGACGCGCAATTCGGCCGAGATGATCGACCAGTTGACGCTCTACATGAACAAGGTCCGGCAGGCGGCGATCACGCGCGAGATCATCGAAGTCGTGTCGGGCGCGGAAGCGTTATAAGGAGCTTCCGCCTGAAGGCGGAAGCTGCGGTGCACACGTTTGATTCCGGTAGCTTCCACCTTCAGTGGAAGCCCAAATAACTATGGCCACAGCAACTCCAACAGAAGCGAAGGTCGGCAAGGTCGTCCAGGTGATCGGTCCGGTCGTGGACCTCGAGTTCGAGAGTGGCCACCTGCCGGCGATCTACAACGCCGTCCGCATCCAGTCGCATCCCAACGATCCCGGCGACCGGATCGACGTCGTCGCGGAAGTCGAACAGCACCTTGGCGAGAACCGCGTCCGGACGGTCGCGATGAAGCCGACCGACGGCATGCGCCGCGGCATGCGCGCCGTCGACACCGGGTCGCCAATCTCGATGCCGGTGGGTGCGCCCACGCTCGGCCGCGTGATGAACGTGCTGGGCGAGCCGGTCGACTTCCCCGATCGCCCGATCGAGGCGCGCGAACACTGGTCGATCCACCGCGAAGCGCCCGCGCTCGAGCAGCAGTCGACCGAACTGCAGATGTTCGAGACCGGGATCAAGGTCGTCGACCTTCTCGAACCGTACCTGCGCGGCGGCAAAATCGGCCTGTTCGGCGGCGCCGGCGTCGGCAAGACGGTCATCATCCAGGAGCTCATTCACAACGTCGCGATGAAGCACGGCGGCGTCTCGGTGTTCGCCGGCGTCGGCGAGCGGACCCGCGAAGGCAACGACCTCTGGCTCGAGTTCCAGGAGAGCGGCGTCATCAACATGCAGGAGCTGGAGAAGTCCCGCGCCGCGCTCGTCTACGGCCAGATGACGGAGCCGCCCGGCGCGCGCCTGCGCGTCGCGCTCAGCGGCCTCACGGTCGCCGAGTACTTCCGCGATGCCGAGAACAAGGACGTGCTCCTGTTCATCGACAACATCTTCCGCTTCACGCAGGCCGGCTCCGAAGTCTCGGCGCTGCTCGGCCGCATGCCGAGCGCGGTCGGCTACCAGCCGACGCTGCTCACCGAAATGGGCGACCTGCAGGAGCGCATCACGTCGACCAAGAAGGGGTCGATCACCTCGGTGCAGGCGATCTACGTCCCGGCCGACGACTACACCGATCCGGCGCCGGCGACGACCTTCGCGCACCTCGACGCGACGACGAACCTGTCGCGCGCGATCGTCGAGCTGGGCATCTACCCCGCCGTCGATCCGCTGGCGTCCACGTCGCGCATCCTCGATCCGCGCATCATCGGCGACGAGCACTATCAGGTCGCGCGGCAGGTGAAACAGGTGCTGCAGCGCTACAAGGACCTGCAGGACATCATCGCCATCCTCGGCATCGACGAGCTGTCGGAAGAAGACAAGCTCACCGTCTCGCGCGCCCGCAAGATCCAGAAGTTCCTGTCGCAGCCGTTCTTCGTCGCCGAGCAGTTCACGGGCCTGCCGGGCAAGTACGTGCCGATCGCCGACACGGTCAAGGGCTTCAAGGAGATCGTCGACGGCAAGCACGACGCCGTGCCCGAGCAGGCGTTCTACATGGTCGGCACGATCCAAGAGGCGCTGGCCAAAGCGGAGAAGATGGGCAAGGAGTAGCCGGAGACCGCCATGGCGCCGCCCATCCCCTCGCACATCGATCTGCAGATCGTCACGCCCGACCGGCTGCTCGTGCACGAGCCGGTCGACGAAGTGGAGATCCCGGGCACCCTCGGCTACTTCGGCGTGCTGCCCGGGCACACGCCGATGCTCGCGTCGCTCTCGGTCGGCGAGCTGTGGTACCGCAAGGGCCAGGAGAAGACGTATCTCGCGATCGCGTACGGGTTCGCCGAAGTGCTGCCCGACCGCGTCACCATCCTGGCGCAGCTCGCCGAGCGCGCGGAGGAGATCGACGTCTCGCGCGCGGAAGAGGCGAAGAAGCGCGCCGAGTCGCGGCTGACGCAGCCGAAGGCCGAGATCGACTACGAGCGGGCGCGCGCGGCGCTGACCAAGTCGCTCGCGCGCCTGCAGGTCGCCTCGCGGCTGCAGCTCTCCGGTCGCGTCGGCCGGCCGCGCGTCCCGCCGCCGCAGGGCTGATACCATTCCGTCCATGCAGTTGTCCTGGGCCGTCAGCACGGACCCCGGCCTTCGCCGCAGCAGCAATGAAGACAGCTACTGCACGCGCGAGGACCTCGGTCTCTTCGTGGTGGCGGACGGGATGGGCGGCCACGTCGCGGGCGAAGTCGCCTCGCGCATCGCGGTGGAGACGATTCAGACATTCATTCAGGAAACCGCCGGGGCCGACAAGAACCGCACCTGGCCCTTTCCCTTCGAGCCCGACCTCACCTTCGAATCGAATCGCCTGAAGGCGGCCTTCCGGCTCGCGAACCATCAAATCGCGAACGCGATGGCCGACGCCGCCGACCTGCGCGGCATGGCGACCACCGCGTCCGCGCTGCTCGCGTCCGCCGATCGCACGCGCGCGTCGGTCGCCCACGTCGGCGACAGCCGCGTCTACGTGCTGCGCGGCGGCACGCTCGAGCAGATGACGAAGGATCACTCGTGGGTCGAGGAACAGGTGCGCGCCGGGACGATGACGCCGAGCGCGGCGCGGCAGCACCCGTGGCGGAACGTCGTGACGCGCGCGCTGGCGGGCGGAGACGATCCGGAAGTCGATGTCCTCGAGCTGGCGCCGGCGCCCGGCGAGCGCTTCCTGCTCTGTTCCGACGGGCTCTTCGCGGTGGTGCCGCACGAGCAGATTGCCGGGATCCTGAGCACGACGGGCGTCCCCTTGCAGGCGATCTGCGATCAGCTGGTCGCCGCGGCGAACGACGCGGGCGGGCCGGACAACATCACGACCCTCGTGATTGACGTCGAGGCGCCCTGACGCCGCGCGCCCCATGCTGCACAACCTCGCGCAGTTGCCGCGCTATCGCGGCCTGATTCACAGTCTGGTCGCCCGCGAATTGAAGGCGCGCTACCGTGGATCGGTGCTCGGGTTCTTCTGGTCGTTCATCAACCCGCTCTCCCTGCTGCTGATTTACACGTTCGTGTTCAAGTACGTGATGCCGGCGGCGGCGAAGGGTGCCGAGTCCGACCCGTTGTTTACCGGGACGGATCCGTACTCGTTGTTCATGTTCTGCGGCCTGCTCCCCTGGACGTGGTTTGCCTCGTCGCTGCTCGAATCCGCCGGCGTGCTGATTTCGGGCGGCAATCTGATCAAGAAGGTCCTGTTCCCGGCGGAGATCCTGCCGATCGTCACCGTTACGGCGAACATGGTCCACTTCTTCCTGGCGCTCCCGATCCTGGTGTTCTTCCTGATCTGGTTCTCGGCGCCGCTCAGTGCGACGGAGCTGCTGTGGTTTCCGGTGGTCGTCGCCGTGCAGTTCGTCTTCACGCTCGGCTGCGCCCTGATTCTGTCGGCGCTGACGGTGCACTTTCGCGACATCCGCGACATCCTGTCGAACGTCATCACGCTCTGGTTCTTCGCCACGCCGATCATTTACTCGTACAAGCTGGCGCCGGCGTTCGCGCGCCGGTTCATGAACCTGAACCCGTTCGCGCACCTGGCGATCTCGTACCAGGAGATCCTGTTCTTTGCCGGGCCCTTCGGGCACTGGAAGTGGCTGCTCGCGCTTGGTGCCGCGTCGATCGCATGGTTCCTGTTCGGCTACTGGATCTTCGACCGGCTGCGGGACTCGTTCGCGGAGGAAGTGTGACGTCCGACGGGCGGGGGGCGACGGGCGACGGGCGAGGGGCGACAGGCGAGGCGCGAGCCGCGAGGGGCGAGGCGCGAGCCGAGGTGCGGGAGCGCTCCGCCATCGAAGTGAATCGCGCGTCGAAGATCTATCGACGATTCAGTCATCGGAAACAGTTCGCCACGCTGAAGAGCGCGCTGCTGTCGCGCAGCCTGATCACAAACCTGCGCCCGGACGAAACCTTCACCGCCCTCAACGACGTCACGCTGACGGTGCCGAAGGGGCGCACGCTGGGCGTCATCGGCCGCAACGGATCGGGCAAGAGCACGCTGCTGAAGCTGGTCGCGGGCATCAGCAAGCCGACCAGCGGCACGGTCCGCGTCGACGGGCGCATCTCGGCGCTCATCGAGCTCGGCGCCGGCTTTCACCCGGAAATCTCCGGGCGCGAGAACGTCTTCATCAACGGCATCATGCTGGGCCTGACCAAGCGCGAGGTGGCCCGCCGCTTCGACGAGATCGTGGAGTTCGCCGAGCTGACGGAGTTCATCGACGCGCCGGTGAAGACGTACTCCTCCGGCATGTACATGCGGCTCGGATTCGCGGTGGCGATTCACGTCGATCCCGACGTGCTGCTCGTCGACGAGGTGCTGGCGGTCGGCGACGAGGGCTTCACCCACAAGTGCCTCGACAAGTTCGCCGAGTTCAAGCGGCGCGGCAAGACGATCCTGCTCGTGACCCACTCGCTGGGGCTGGTCGAACGGTTCTGCGACGAGGCGTTGTGGCTCGATGCCGGCCGCATCCGCGGATCGGGCGATCCGAAGCGGATCGTCGGCGCCTACATCACCGACGTCGAGCACCGCGAGGAGCGCGAGCTGGCCGCCGGCGATGCCAGGGCGCAGGAGTCCGCGGCCGCCGCGGTGGCGTCCCCGGACGAACCCGCCTCCGCGGTGCTGCCTGACAGTCCGATCGAGCTGGCGACGGCGCCGGCCGACATGTTCCGCGCCGCGGAAGGACGATGGGGATCGCGGGAGGTCGAGATCACGAACGTCGCGCTGGTCAGCGCCGCCGGCGCGTCGGGCCACGTGTTCCGATCCGGCGACGCGCTCGACGTCCGCATCTCGCTGCGCGCGCCGCTGCCGGTGGACGATTTCGTCGTCGGCATCGGCGTCTTCAACGCCGAAGGCGTGTGCTGCTACGGAACGAACACGTCGGTCGACGCGCTGCGGCCCGAGCGGCTGGCCGGCGACGCCGAGATCGTGTTCGCCGTCGACGCCCTCGATCTCGTGGAAGGCACCTACAAGCTGGATGTCGCCGTCCACAAGCAGGACGGCTACCCCTACGACTATCACCGGCTGCTCTACACCTTTCGCGTGAAGTCCCGCACCCGGGACGTGGGCATCTACCGTCCGCGCCACGCGTGGCGGTTCAGCGGCGGCGTCCGATTCACGGCCGCTCCCGCTGCCGATCAGGCCGCGGCGGACCCGGATCGGGACGGCGAATGAGCGCGCGCGTGCTCGACGCGGCGGCGCTCGCACGATTCGCCGCCGAGGCGCACCGGGCGGAACGAACGATCGTGTTCACCAACGGCGTGTTCGACATCCTGCACCCCGGGCACGTCCGCTACCTGCAGGCGGCGCGGGCGCACGGCGATCTGTTGATCGTTGGCGTGAACGCGGACGTCTCGGTCCGCCGGAACAAGGGACCGGACCGCCCGATCAACCCGGAGCAGGAGCGCGCGGAAGTCGTGGCGGCGCTCGCGTGCGTGGACGCCGTGTCGATCTTCGACGAGGACACGCCCGCCGCGATCATCGCGCGCGTGCAGCCGGACGTGCTGGTCAAGGGCGCGGACTGGCCCGCGGATCAGATCGTCGGCCGCGACTCGGTCGAAGCGCGCGGCGGCGTGGTGATTCGCGAGCCGGTGGAACAGGGCTACTCGACCAGCGCGATCGTCGAGAAGGTCACACGGGGATGAGCCGCTTGCGCGCGGCGACGGCGACATCTCCCGCCGCGATGCCGCGGAGCAACCGGCGTGACCTCAGCGATACGATGAGGTAACCGGCGTTCACGCTACAATGGACGGTTCCGGCACCCGCCGGATTTGTGGCCATGGCCAGTTCCTCGACCTCCACCTCGCTGACGCTTCGAGCGCTCTTGAAAACGGCCGCCGGCCGGCTCGGCCTTGGTGTGCCCGGCAAGGCAGTGGCCGGGCTGACGCCCGCCGCCAAGGCGCTCTTCGCGGCCGCCGCTGCGGCACGTGACACGGTGGTCGTTGTGGTGCCGACCGATGCGGACGTCGAGCAGCTCACGTCAGACGCACGGTTTTTCCTCTCCGCGCTCGAAGGGCTGTCTGACGCGGAGGCGGCGCAGGCGGTGCTGCCGCTGCCGTCGCACGAAGTCGATCCGTATCGCGGCCTCTCGCCGCACTTCGACATCGCGTCGGCGCGCGCGCGCGCGCTCTATGCGCTCGCCCAGGGAAAGGCGCGCATCGTCATCGCATCGGGCGCCGCGCTGCTGCCGCGCATCAGTCCGCCGTCACGCCTCCGCGACGTCGGGTTGACGCTGCGTCCGAACGACGACATCTCCCCGGTCGATCTCGCCGACCGGCTTGCCGACGCGGGCTACACGCGGCAGGACCCGACCGACGAGTCGGGCGAGTTTTCCGCGCGCGGCGGCGTCGTCGATTTCTATCCCGCCGGTGCGGCGCAGCCGATCCGGGTGGAGTTCATCGGCGACACGATCGAATCGCTCCGCACCTACGATCCCGCTACGCAGCGATCGATCGAGCCAATCGATCAGGCGCAGATCGTGCCGCTGCAGGAACTGCTGTCCGGGGTGCCTGCCGCCGATGGTGACGAGGCGAGCGGCGTCCCGGATCGATCCGCGACCATCCTCGACTATCTGTCCGGCCGGCCCGTGACGCTCGTCTCCGAGCCAGACGAAGTCAAGGCCGCGACGATCAAGCTTCGCGAGCAGATCGGGGCGAGCTACGGCGAAGCCCTCGCGAAGAACCAGCGCGCGATCGCACCCGAGGCGCTCGTGGTCGCGTGGGACGAGATCGCCTCGCTGTTCGATCACGGCACCGCGCTCGAAACCCTCGCGCTTGGCACTGAAGACGACGTGCGGCACGCGGGGTGTCAGCCGGCGATGGAGTTCGCCGGCCGCATTCCCGACTGGGTCGGCGAATTGCGGCAGGCGCGTGAACGCGGCGAGACCATCGTCTTCGTGGCGCACTCGCAAGGGCGGGCGGATCGCGTCATCGAGCTGCTGGCGGACTACGAAGTGCCGGCGGCGCCCATCGAGCGCGGCGAGGACGCACACGCGGCGGCGGTGCTCGTCGCGGTGGGACATCTCTCGAAAGGCTTCCGTCTTCCCGATGCGGCGCTGCAGCTGTGGGCCGAAACCGACGTCTTCGATGAAGAGAAGCGGACCCACGAGCGGCGCCGCTCCGCCGCGCGCACGTTCCTCTCCGATTTCCGCGATCTCAAGGTGGGCGATCTCGTCGTCCACGTCGATCACGGCATTGGCGTGTTCGTCGGCCTGAAGCGCATCGAGGTCGGGCTCGAGCCGCAGGAGTTCATGGAGCTCCGCTACGCGGGCGAAGACAAGCTGTTCGTCCCGGTCGAGCGGCTCGATCTGGTGCAGAAGTACACCGGGGCCGCGCGTCCGTCGCTGGACCGCCTCGGCGGCACGACCTGGGAGAAGGCGAAGACCCGCGTCAAGAAGGCGATGCGCGACATGGCCGAGGAGCTGCTGAAGCTCTATGCCTCGCGGCGCGCCGTGCCGGGCCATGCCTTCAGCGCCGACAGCCACTGGCAGCAGGAGTTCGAGGACGCGTTCGAGTGGGATCTGACGATCGACCAGCAGAACGCGATCGCCGACATCAAGAAAGACATGGAGTCGCCGACGCCGATGGATCGGCTGCTGTGCGGCGACGTCGGCTACGGCAAAACCGAAGTGGCGATGCGCGCGGCCTTCAAGGCCGTCATGGATGGCAAGCAGGTCGCGTTCCTGGCGCCGACGACGGTGCTGGCGTTCCAGCACCTCAAGACGCTGACGAACCGCTTTGCGGCGTTTCCGGTCCGCATCGACATGGTCAGCCGGTTCCGCAGCAAGGCCGAGCAGAAGCAGATCCTCGAGGATCTCGCCGCCGGCAAGGTCGAGATCATCGTCGGCACGCACCGCCTGCTCTCGAAGGACGTCCAGTTCCGCGACCTCGGCCTGTTGATCGTCGACGAGGAGCAGCGCTTCGGCGTCGCGCACAAGGAGCGGATCAAGCAGCTGAGGAAGCGCGTCGACGTCCTGACCATGACGGCGACGCCGATTCCGCGCACGCTCAACATGTCGCTGGCGGGCATCCGCGACATGTCGATCATCGAGACGCCGCCGAAGGATCGGCTCGCGATCCAGACCAACGTCGTGAAGTTCGATCAGGAAGTGATCCGGCGCGCGCTTCGGACCGAGCTCGAACGCCGCGGCCAGGTCTACATCGTCCACAACCGGGTGGAGTCGATCTATTCACTCGGCAACCTGATCACGCGGCTCGTCCCCGAAGCGACGATCGCGATCGGCCACGGGCAGATGAGCGAGGACGCGCTGGAGCGGGTGATGGTGGACTTCGTCGCCCACAAGTACGACGTGCTGCTGGCGACCACGATCATCGAGAACGGCCTCGACATCCCCAACGCCAACACGATCGTCATCAACCGCGCGGACCGCTACGGGCTGTCGCAGCTCTATCAGCTGCGCGGCCGCGTCGGCCGATCCGATCGCCGCGCCTACGCGTACCTGCTGATCCCGCCGGAGGAGGCATTGTCGCCGATCGCGAAGAAGCGCCTGGCGGCGATTCGCGAGTTCAGCGATCTGGGAAGCGGGTTCCGCGTCGCCGCGCTCGACCTCGAGATTCGCGGCGCCGGCAACCTGCTGGGCGGCGAGCAGAGCGGCCACATCGAAGCGGTCGGCTTCGACATGTACATGAAGCTCCTCGAGCAGACCATCAAGGAGCTCAAGGGCGAGGAGATCGAGGACGAGATCCGCGCGACCGTGAACCTGCGCGTCGACCTGCGGATCGACGAGCGCTACATCCCCGACATGAACCAGCGGTTGACGGTGTACCGCCGGCTGGCGGGCGTCCGCTCGGAGGCGGAGTTGCAGGGCGCCGCCGACGAGGTCCGCGATCGCTACGGCCCGCCGCCCGCATCGATCGCCAATCTCGCCGACTACGCGCTGATCCGCCTGCTCGCCGATCGGGTGGGCATCGAATCCATCGACCGCGAAGGGCAGATCGTCGTCCTAAAGTTCAGGCCCGAAGCCCGAGTCGATCCGACCTGGCTGCTGAGGGTGGTGCAAGGCCGGAAAGACGTGCAGCTCTCGCCGCCCGCGACGCTCAAGCTGGACATGCGTGCGCCCGCGGAAATCCGTCAGCAGAAGGTCGCGGTTCTTCCCGGCGGCACGAGAGTCGTGAAGTCGGCCTCGAAAGCGTCGTGGTGGACGGCGCGCGCGACGGCGGGAGAAGTGGCGCCCGGGTTCAGCCGCGACGAGATGCTGAAGCCGGCCAAGGAGGATCCGCGGGCCGAGGGCGGGGTCTTCGGCCGCGTCGCCGGCCTGCTGCGCGAGTTGAGCGAGGGCGTCTCGGTGCGGTAAAATACTCGATTACAAGTAGTTAAAGTCACGACCATGAAAACAATCGTCCTGCCGTCGGCGCTCATCGGCGTTCTCGTCCTGCTCTCCGCGTCGATCCGCGCGGAGGTGATCGAGCAGGTGCTCGTGAAGGTGAATGGCGACATCATCACGAAGACCGAGCTCGAGCAGCGACTGACGGGCGCGGTGCGGCAGTCGCTGAACGGCCGCGACCCCGCGTCGCTCTCCCCGGAGGAACGCAGCAAGCTGGTGACGGACGCCACCCCCGAAGTGCTCGTCGGCTCGATCGACGAGCTGCTGCTGCTGCAGCGCGGCCGCGAGCTCGGCCTCCGGCTCGGCGACGATCAGTTCCGGCAGGTCGTCAACAACATCCGCAAGGAACAGGGGCTGCAGGACGAAGAGAAATTCCAGGCGGCGCTGCGCCAGGAAAACATGACCATGGACGATCTGCGGAAGCAGCTGGAGCGCCAGATGCTGATCGAGCAGGTCCAGCGCCAGGAAGTCGGATCGAAGCTGACGATCACCGAAGCCGAAGCGCGCCTCTACTACGAGCGCCATCCGCAGGAGTTCACCGACCCGGCGTCGATCACGCTGCGCGAAATCTTCGTCGAGGTGCCCGCCGATCCGAAGCAGCCCAACGCGATCAACGTCGCGAAAGACGACGAGGCGAAGCAGAAGATCGAGGCGCTGCGCGCCCGTGTGCTGAAAGGCGAGGACTTCGCCGCGGTCGCGTCGGAAGCATCCGACTCGTCGTCGAAGGCGAACGGCGGCCTGATTGGCCCGTTCGCTCGCACCGATGTGTCGCCGCAGCTGCAGCAGATCATCGACACGATGAAGGCGGGCGACGTCACCACCCCGCTGCGCACGCCGCGCGGCTATCAAATCTTCAAGCTCGAGGCGATCACCACGCAGACGCAGCAGCCCTTCGACAAGGTCCGCGATCTGATTGCCGACAAGGTCGCGGCCGAGCGGACCCGCACGGAGATGCGCAAGTTCCTCACGCGGCTCCGCGCGCAGGCGATCATCGAGTGGAAGAACGAGGAATTGAAGAAGGCGTACGAAAAGCAGGTTGCGGCCGACGGCGCGGCGCCGCCCCAGGGACCCGGCGGCCGGTAGATGCCGGAGTGGTACGCGATCTGGACACGCTCGCGCCACGAGCAGGTGGTTCGCGAGCAGCTCGAGCAGAAAGGCTATGAGGCGTTCCTGCCCACCATCACCAAGTGGAGCCGGTGGAAGGATCGCAAGAAGAAGATCGACTGGCCGCTGTTCCCCGGCTACTGCTTCGCCCGCTTCGAGGGACAGGACCGCCTTCCGGTCCTGAAATGCTCCGGCGTGGTCAGCATCGTCTCGTTCGACGGCGAGATCGCGCCCATCCCGGAACGGGAGATCGACGGCATCCGGCGGCTCGTGACGAGCGATCTGCAGTACGATCCGTGCCCGCTGATTCACGAGGGGATGACCGTGGAAGTGATCCACGGACCGCTCAAGGGGGTCATCGGGCGGCTGGTTCGCAAAGGCGGCAACGCGCGGCTGGTGCTCTCGGTGGATTTGATCGGACAGGCGGTGAGCGTCGAGGTCGACGCCGCCGACGTGCGGCCGTATTGATCCCCCACGGGTGCGCACGGATGACCACGGATACACACGGATTCGCCGGATGAACATCGGCAAGATCGATCTCGCGCCGCCGTTTGCGCTCGCCCCGATGGCGGGCATGACCGATACTGCCTTCCGCCGCCTCGTGAAGCGGAAAGGCGGATGCGGCCTCGTGGTCACCGAGATGGTCAGCTCCGACGGCCTGGTGCGTGGGATCGATCGCACGCTCGAGTACGCCGAGTACACGGAGGAAGAGCGTCCGGTCTCGATTCAGATCTTCGGCGGCGATCCCGTGAAGATGGCGGACGCCGCGCAGATCGTCGAGGGGATGGGCGCCGACATCGTCGACGTCAACATGGGCTGCCCGGTGCCGAAGATCTCGAAGCACAATGCCGGCTGCAGCCTGATGCGCGAGCCTGAACACGCGCAGGCGGTGGTCGCGGCGATGGTGAAGGCGGTGAAGATTCCGGTCACGGTGAAGATGCGCGCCGGCTGGGACGATCAGGCGATCAACGCGCCGGCGCTGGCGAGCCGGATGGAAGAGGCGGGCGCGTCCGCGATTGCCGTGCACGGCCGCACGGCCGCGCAGTCTTACTCCGGATTCTCGGACTGGGATCTGATCGGGCGGGTGGCAACCGGCGTCGGGATTCCGGTGTTCGGCAGCGGCGATTGCGTCGAGCCCTCGCAGATCGTGCAGCGGCTGAACGGCGGGCCGGTGTCCGGCGTGCTCGTGGGCCGCGGGGCGCTGCGCAATCCGTGGATTTTCGAGCAGGCCGCGGCGCTGCGGCGGGGCGAGCCGGCGCGTCCGATCGCACCGGCCGAACGCGCGCGGTTCCTGCTCGAATATATCGAGCTGCTGCTACAGGAACGCAACGGCGAAGCGGCCGGCTTCCGTCATGTCGCGCCCGGCCAGCCCGCGCCCGAGCCCAGGCCGGCGCGCGGTCACGATCGCTGGGTGATCAACAAGCTGCGCGCGCTGAACTCGTGGTACACGAAGGGCATCGACAACGGATCGCACCTGCGCGTGGCGGTGAATGCGGCGGAGTCGATCGCGCAGCTCCGCGCGTTGATCGTCGAGTTCTTCGAGACGGGCGCTATCGCCGGGCGTGCTGCGCATTGCGTGCCACCACCGCAGCCGTCGCTCCGTTGAGCGCGGCCATCAGGACGATTGCGCCGGCGCGGTTTTTCTTCCAGGCCCGCTCGGCGAA
>JABFWM010000544.1 GCA_013362195.1 Acidobacteriota bacterium | reverse complement strand
GCGGTCTCGCATCAGTACGACGCTCGAGTCCTGCGGCGATCGCGATCCATCGGGCGCACGCGTCGGCGCGATCCTGCAGGTCCTCCGCGCGCGCACGCCACACGAGTCCGCGCCCGATATCGCGGCATGGCTGCCCGCGGGGTTCCTGCCGCCGCAACTTCGCATCGTCAAGCGCCGGGACACGTCCGAGCTGATGATGATGAAGTCGCTGCGCGACGACCTCGACGTCCGCGCGCTGCGCGCCGACGACGTGGTGTATTGGCACGCGGACGCGTTCTAGCCGGTTGGCGCGGTCTTCAGAATCTCGCGCGCGGCGTTGCGGCCCGATCCGCCGGTCAATCCATGACCGGGATGGGTACCGGAGCCGCACAGGAACAGGTTCGCGAGCGGCGAGCGATACTGCGCCCAGCCGAGCGTGGGACGCATCGTGAACAGCTGATCGAGCGCGAGCTCGCCGTGGAAGATGTGACCGCCGGTCAGGCCGTAGGCAGACTCGAGATCCGCGGGCGTAATCACCTGGCGGTGTTCGACGAGGCCGCTGATGCCGGGCGCACACTGCTCCAGCGTCAGGAAGACGACGTCCGCGAGCACCTCGCGGTGCGTCTGCCACGTGCGCCCGTCGCGCAGCTGAAACGGCGCGTATTGCATGTACACCGACATGACGTGCCGGCCGGCCGGCGCCGACGAGGGATCGGCCAGCGAGGGGAACGAGACGTCCAGATAGGGCGCCGCCGAGATCTCGCCGTACTTCGACGCATCGTGCGCCTGCTCGAGATAGTCGAGCGTCGGGCCGATGTGCACGCGGCCGCGCAGCATGACGAGCGGATCGCCGCTGACCGCGCGGAAGGCCGGCAGCCGGCGCAGCGCCACGTTGATCTTCGCGACCGTGCCGGGCGCGCGATAGTTGCGGACGCGCGTCAGGAAGCCCGGATCCAGATCCATCGGGTCGACGAGCCGCAGGAAGGTGCGGCGCGGGTCGGCGCTCGACACGACGACGCGTGCCGCGAGCTCGGTGCCGTCGGCGAGCGCCACGCCGGTCGCGCGGCCGTCCTTTACGAGGATCCGCACGACCTCCGCGCTGGTGCGAATGTCGGCGCCGGCTTCGCGGGCCGCCTCCGCCATCGCACGCGTGACGGCGCCGGGTCCGCCGATCGCGGTCACGCTCGTGCCGCCGGGTACCGGATCCGATGCGGCCGCGAGCAGCAGCACCGCGGTGCTGCCGGCCGACCAGACGCCCATCGACGTGCCGAAGATGCCGCGCGCCGCCACTGCCGCCTGGAGCACGTCGGTGTCGAACCATTCCTTCACGAAGTCGGCAGCGGCCATCGGCCCCCACCGGAGCAGCGCGAAGCCATCCTGCTATCCGTGATTGCGGAACCGGCGGCCGGTCTTGATCAGTTCCCAGAGCTCTCCGGCCGACGGCGCGTCGATCGACGGCGGGGTCATCGTCAGCAGCTCGTCGAGAAAGGCGCCGAGCCGCGCGAGCGTCGCGCAGAACTCCGGGTACCGCGCCGCGTCCTTCGCCGAGAACGCGCGAATCGACTCCGCCGCGCGCGCGGGATCGTTCCAGAGGGCGAGCGCCCGCTCGTCGGCGGCCACGGCGAGCAGGCGCGGATCGGGCCGCACGAACTGGACGCCGCGTGTTTCGAGCTGCAGGTCGCGCACGATCGACGGCCGCAGCGGCCCCAGCGCGTGCGCCAGCGTCGGAGCCTTGTATCCCGGCGCGAATTCCTCGGTGACGGCGCAGCCGCCAACGATCGGCCGCCGCTCGAGCACCAGAGGCTTGCGTCCGCCCCGGGCGAGATAGAACGCGGCGACGAGGGCGTTGTGACCGCCGCCGATGATGATGATGTCGGTCATTTCAGGAGACAGGAGCTTACTTCCGCTTCTCCTTCAACATCCGCAGCGCCGCGTTCCGGCCCGGCGCGCCCATGATGCCTCCGCCCGGATGCGTCGCGGAGCCGCACATATACAGGTTGCGGATCGGCGTCTTGTATTGCGCCCAGCCGGGGGCAGGGCGGAGGAAGAAGAGCTGCTCCAGCGTCAGCTCGCCCTGGAAGATGTTGCCCTCGGTCAGGCCCCACTCGCGTTCGAGATCGAGCGGCGTGACCACCTGGCGATGCAGGATGATGTTCCTGATATTGGGCGCGTACTCCGCCACTGTGTCGATGACGATGTCGCCGAACGCTTCGCGCTGGCCGTCCCAGGTGCCCTCCTTCAGGTGGTAGGGCGCGTACTGCACGAAGCACGACATCACGTGCTTGCCCGGGGGCGCGACCGATGGATCCGTGAGGCTCGGGATCACGATATCGATGTAGGGGCGCCGCGAGAAGCGGCCGTACTTCGCGTCGTCGTAGGCGCGTTCCATGTAGTCGACACTGGGAGAGATCGAGACGGCGCCGCGCAGATGCGGGCCGGCGCCCGGAAGCGCGGTGAAGTCGGGCAGCGCGTCGAGCGCGAGGTTCACCTTGCCGGACGAGCCGCGGTACTTGTAGCGGGCCACCTCCGCGGTGAAGTCGGCGGGCAGGTGCGCCTCGCCAACCATCTTGATGAACGTCTGGTGCGGGTCGAGACTCGACGCGACCAGGTCGGCCGTGAAGTAATCGCCGTTGTCGAGCACGACGCCGGCCGCCGCGCCTTCCTTGACGAGAATCTTCGAGACGGCGGTCCGGGTGCGGATCTCGACGCCGGCTTCGCGCGCAGCCCCGGCGATCGCGTTCGAGATCGCGCCGGTGCCGCCGCGCGACAGCCCCCATGAGCGGAACGCGCCGTCGATCTCGCCCATGTAGTGATGCAGCAGCACGTAGGCGGTGCCCGGCGATCGCACGCCGAGGAAGGTGCCGATGATCCCTGAGGCCGACATCGTCGCCTTGAGCACGTCGGTCTCGAACCACTGATCGAGAAAGTCGACCGCGCTCATCGTCATCAGCTGGATCTGGTTGTATTGGTCCTGCGCCGGGAGCGCCTGGAAGCGGCGGCCGAGGGACAGCAGATCGCGCAGGCCGCGCGGATCGAGCGACGTGGGGTCGGGCGGCGTCATGGTGAGGATCGGTTTCACGAACCGGCCCATCTCCACCATCGCCTTGCCGTAGTCTTCGTAGGCCTCGGCATCGACCTTCGAGTGCCGCGCGATCTCGCGGCGCGTTGTCGCATGGTCGTTGACGCGCCACAGGTAATTGCCGTCGGGCATCGGCGTGAAGGTGCCGTCGAGGGGAAGGATCTCCAGCCCGTGCTTCGGCAGATCCAGCTCGCGGATGATTTCGGGGCGCAGCAGCGACACGACGTACGAGCAGACCGAGTACTTGAAGCCGGGGTGGAGTTCCTCCGTGACCGCGGCGCCGCCGAGCACGTGACGGCGCTCGACCACGAGCACCTTGCGGCCCGCGCGCGCCAGATAGGCGGCATTCACCAGCCCGTTGTGGCCGCCGCCGATGACGATGACGTCGTAGTGCATAGTCGGTTGCCGGTTGTGGTTGACGGGCGCCCGCCGCGAGCGGGTGCAGCGGATCGAGCCGCGGCGCGGGAGGGTGGGCCCACGCGCACGGATTCATGCTCTCGGCCGCCGGCGGCCGCGTGCCGTTGAACCAGTACGCGGCGCCGCGGGATTTACGACAGGCCGGCGGCGCGGGTCTGGTTGCCGAGGATCAGCGCGTGCAGGTGAGCGGCGGGGCGCATCGCGTGCGTCATTATAATGCACCGATGCCGATCGGAACCGCCGTTCACGAGCGAACGTTCGCGCTGTGCGACAGCCTGAACTACCGCGAATGGTCTGGCTACTACGCGGTCAGCGCCTACGAGAGCCACCACGAACACGAGTACCACGCGATCCGCAACGCAGCGGCCCTCATCGACGTCTCGCCGCTCTACAAGTATCTCGTCACCGGCCGCGACGCGGTGCGCCTCGTCGATCGGCTGATCACCCGCGACGTGTCGAAGATGGCGATCGGACAGGTCTTCTACACGCCGTGGTGCGACGAGCACGGCAAGGTCATCGACGACGGGACGGTGTCGCGTCTGGGAGAGCGGACGTTCCGGTGGACGGCGGCGGATCCGAGCTTGCGATGGTTCCGCCGGAACGCCGAAGGACTCGACGTCGTGGTCGACGACATTTCGGAGGAGGCCGCGGCGCTGGCGCTCCAGGGACCGACGTCGGCACGGCTGCTGCGCGCCGTCGCCGACGCCGACATCGATCGCCTGAAGTACTTCCGCGTGACGAGCGGACGGATCGCCGGCGTCCCGGTCGACATCTCGAGGACGGGATACACCGGCGATCTCGGTTACGAGATCTGGATGCCGGCCAACCGCGCCGTCGACGTCTGGGACGCACTGATCGGCGGCGGGCGGCCGTTCGACGTCAAGCCGGCCGGCATGCTGGCGCTCGACGTCGCGCGGATCGAAGCGGGCCTGCTGCTGATCGACGTCGACTTCTTCAGCAGCCGCAAGGCGATGATCCCGTCGCAGCTGTACACGCCGTACGAGATGGGCCTCGGACGCCTCGTCGATCTCGGCAAGACCACGCGCTTCATCGGTCAGCAGGCGCTCCGCGCCGAGCAGGCGCGCGGGCCGGCGCGGCAGGTGGTCGGACTCCGGATCGAGTGGGAGGAGGTGGAGCGCCTCTATGACGAGGTCGGACTCGCGCCGGCGGTATCCGCCGCCGCATCGCGCGTCGCGGTGCCGGTCTACCGCAGCAGCCGCCAAGTAGGGAAGGCCACGTCGACGACCTGGTCGCCGGTGCTGAAGCGGATGATCGCGCTCGCGACGATCGAGCGCGGCCACTGCGCGGAAGGGACGGCGCTGCAGATCGAAGTGACGGTCGAAGCCGTGCGCCACCGCGTCACCGCGACGGTCGTGCGGACGCCGTTCTTCAATCCGGCGCGGAAGACGTCAACGCCGCCGGAGTGACGGCGCACGCACGACCGTCGCAGGCCGCGTCTTCAGGCCCGGCGCTCCGCGTATCGCTCGTGGAAATCCACGACGAACCGATCGAAGGCGTAGAGCAGATCCTCGCGATTCGAATACGGGCCCGGCACGTACGCGCGAGACGCGATGCCGGCCTGCGACAGCTCGCACACCTGCCAGTCCTGCCGGTTCGTCATGTCCCAGAACTCGACGCAGTCGGCGGGATCGAACCCGCCGCGCGCCAGCTCGGAGGGGTGAAAGTGCCACTCGCACACGTTGACGGTGCGGTCGGCGGCGATCGGCCACAACGTATGCGTCATCATGTAGTCCGGATGCAGGCTGAGCAGCAGGTTCGGGAAGATCGCGTAGTAGTAGACGCGACGGCGATCCTCGGCTGACAGTCCGGGGAGGAACGCGCGCGGACACGTCCCGTCCCAGGACAGGGTGTCGACCCCCGGCCTGAGATCCATGCGGCCACCCATATACGTCGCGCGCAGCGGCTCGTTCTCGCCGCTCAGATAGTGCGAGAGCCGGTTCAACGCGGGATGCAGGTTCGGGCAGTGGAGGCACTCGTTGTAGTTCTGGATCACGAGCTTCCAGTTCGCCTTCACGTCATAGGCGATGCGCCGGCCGAGGCGCAGGTCCTGCATCCGCCAATCCCTGAATTTCTCGACGAGCGCACCGAGCTGCGCGTGCAGCGGCTCGGGGGTGTCGGTCAGATTGAGGAACACGTGGCCGTCCCACTCGTCGGCGTGCACGGGCAGCAGCGGGTAGTCCGCCTTGCGGAAATGCGGCACTTCGTCCATGTGCGGCGCACCGATCAGCCGCCCGTCGAGATCGTAGGTCCACGCGTGATAGGGACACTGCAGGCTGCCGCTCAACTGCCCTGACGGCCCGGTGCAGAGGCGCGTGCCGCGATGACGGCAGACGTTGTGGAAGGCCCGCACCGCGCCGGCGCTGTTGCGCGTGACCACGATGTCGTGCCCGTTGAACTCGCGGACGAAGTACTGCCCGGGCCGCGACGCCTCTTCGGATCGTCCCGCGTGAAACCACATGCGGCCGAACAAGCCGTCCAGTTCCGCGGCGAAGAGCACCGGGTCGGTGTAGTAGCGCGCCGGGAGTGTCTTCGCGCCTTCCGGCATCACGTCCCGCGGCTTGGCCACGACCGACTCTTGCTCCATGAGCCTTCATGATACAACCGGGCGGTGCCCGACCTGCCCCCGCCGCCGGCGCCGCCATCGTCGTCCGCGCTGCGCCGCGAGCTCGGACGATGGGACCTGACCGCGATCGGCATCAACCAGGTGATCGGCGCGGCGGTGTTCGCGATGCCGGCGGCAGTGGCCGCGCTCGTCGGCGCGTGGAGCCCGATCCTGGTCGCGCTCGTCGGCCTGGCGTCGCTGCTGATCGCGGCGACCTTCGCGGAAGTGGGCAGCCGGTTCGACGGCACCGGTGGGCCGTATCTCTACACGCGCGCCGCGTTCGGGCGCTTCGTCGCGTTCGAAGTGGGCTGGATGCAGTGGTTCACGCGCGTGGCGAGCTGGGCGTCCGTGATCAACGTGCTGATTGTCTCGCTCGGCTTCTACTGGCCGTCGCTGACGACGGGCGGCGCGCGCGTGGCCGTGATCGCCGCGCTGATCGCGGCGCTCGCCGCGATCAACGTGCTCGGCATCAAGCAGAGCGCATGGGTGGTGAACACGCTGGCGATCGGCAAGCTGGTGCCGCTGCTGCTGTTCGTCGCGTGGGCGCTGCCCGCCGTCGATCCGTCACGGGTGCTGCCGGGCGCGGCGCCGGAGTGGTCGAGCATCTCGCGCACCGCGCTCCTCCTGATCTTCGCGTTCGGCGGCTACGAAGTCGTCCCGGTTCCCGCCGGAGAGGCGAAGGATCCCCGCCGCGCCGTGCCGTTCGCGCTGATCATGACGCTGGTGATCGTCACGGCGCTCTTCACGCTGATCCAGATCGCCGCGCTCGGGACGCTCCCGGATCTCGCGGCATCCACGACGCCGCTCGCTGACGCCTCCGCGCGCGTGATGGGCGGCGCGGCGGCCCTCGTCATGACGATCGGCGCGGTGCTGTCGACGACGGGCAACAACATGGGGCAGGCGCTCTCCGGATCGCGCAGCCTGTTCGCGCTTGCCGAGCACGGAGACGTCCCGCGCCTCCTCGCGCGCGTGAGCGCGCGTTTCGGCACGCCGGTGAACGCCATCCTCGCGACCGCGGCCGTGTCGCTGGTGCTCGCCATCACGGGCACGTTCGTCACGATGGCGGCCGCGAGCGCGGTGAGCCGCCTCGTCGTCTACGCCGGCACCTGCGCCGCCGCGCTGCAACTGCGCCGCCCGCGGTATGCGGCTCACGTGGTCGCGGCAACGTTCTCGCCGCCGTTCGGGCCGGTCGTGCCGAGCGCCGCGCTGGTGATTGCGCTCGGTATCCTGGCGGGAGCGACGGCCCGGCAACTGCTGGCTGGCGCCGGTGCGCTTGCCGCCGGCGCGGTGCTGTATCTGATCGCCGCCCGCCCGTGGAGGACGGCGTGAACCACGGATGGCACGCCCACCACCGATGCACGCAGACGAACGGAGAGCGCGGTGGCTACGACGGCGGCTCGATGGGTCCCTGCAGGGCGGACCGGATCGAGGGCAGGTCGTCGATGTCGAGCGTCAGCACGCCGAACGTCCAGATGCCGGCGGCGAAGGCCAGCGGCATCAACACGCCGAAGGCGGCGAGGAGCGCCGACGCGATCGCGACCCACGGCCCTGACGGCGCGACGAAGTGCAGCAGCGGAATCACCAGGATCGCGAGCACGCCGCCGGCGAGCTGACTGACGATGATCCCGGCGAGCGGCACTCGCGCGCGATCGAGGCCGGCGGCGCGCGCCGCGAGATAGCTGTAGTACAGCGACAGCAGTCCCGCAAACGGCGCCACGACGCCGACCGCGAAGACCGTCGGCAGGCCGATGAACAGCGTCAGCACCGCGTAGGCCGCCTGCATCTCCTCCGGCGTTGCCGGCGCGAACCAGATCAGCCCCAGCACGATGAATGGCCCCAGCAGGTATCCGGTCAGCAGCAGCTCGAAGTACCGCCGGATCCACGGCCGGCGCCACGGAAACACCTGCGTGAAATGAAACAACGCCAGGCTGCCGAGGAGCAGCGAGACCGCGATCACCGAGAGCAGCGGACGCGTGAACGTCGAGCCGGGCCGTCGCCAGGCGTAGAACGGCAGGGCGTAGGGCGCGAGATTGGTGACCGCCACCAGCAGGAACACGCGCGTCCTCGTGTCACGCGGCGCATACAGCACGGCAGCGAGTGCGACGAGCAGATACACGACCGCCGGCAGCGCCGAGGTGATCGCGTCGAAGCCCGTCGCGGTCAGCGGCGGAAACACGGAATCCATCTCTCAGAATCATAGAGGCATAATGCTCACCACCGATGGACACGATGCACACGGACAGACCAATCCGGATCACGACCAAGCGGACGGCAATCGCCGCGCTGCTGCTGATCTCGACATCGTCGGTGATCGCGCAGAACGTCCCGTTGCCGGGACCCGCCGCGGTGACGATGCTGCGGCCGGCGCGCGTGTTCGACGGTGACGCGCTGCACGAGGGATGGGCCGTCCGCGTGCGCGGCGACCGCATCGAGGCGGCCGGGCCCGCTGCGTCGGTCAGCGCCGAGGGCGCAACCACCGTCGACCTGCCCGGCACGACGCTCCTGCCTGGACTCGTCGAGGGCCACTCGCACGTGCTGCTGCATCCCTACAACGAGACGCCGTGGGCCGATCAGGTGCTGCACGAAGGCCTGGCGCTGCGGGCGGCGCGCGCGACGAACCATCTTCGCGCGACGCTGATGGCCGGCTTCACCACCATCCGGGATCTTGGCACCGAGGGCGCCGGGTACGCGGACGCGGAACTCAAGCAGGCCATCGACCAGGGCATCATTCCCGGCCCCCGCATGCTCGTCTCCACTCGCGCGATCGTCGCGACCGGAAGCTACGATCCGCGCGGGTTCGCGCTCGAGTGGACGGTGCCGAAAGGGGCGGAAGAGGCCGACGGCGCCTCGCTCGTCCGCGTCGTCCGCGATCAGATCGGCCACGGCGCCGACTGGATCAAGGTGTACGCGGATTACCGGTGGGGTCCGCACGGCGAAGCCGCGCCGACGTTTTCACTCGACGAGTTGACGACCATCGTCGAGACCGCGCGCAGCAGCGGCCGGCCGGCGGTCGCGCACGCGAGCACCGCGGAGGGCATGCGCCGTGCGGCCATGGCCGGCGTCGAGACGATCGAGCACGGCGACGGCGGCACCGCCGAAGTGTTCAGGCTGATGAAGGAGCGCGGCGTCGCGCTCTGCCCGACGCTGGCCGCCGGCGATGCGACGTCGCAGTACGCCGGGTGGAAGAAGGGGCAGGATCCGGAGCCGCTGTCGATCGCGCGCAAGCGCGAGAGCTTCAAGGCTGCGCTCGACGCCGGCGTGACGATCCTCAGCGGCAGCGACGTCGGCGTCTTCACGCACGGCGACAACGCACGCGAGATCGAGCTGATGGTCGACTACGGCATGAAGCCGGTGGACGCGCTGAAGAGTGCGACGTCGACGGCCGCCCGCGTGCTGCACATGGACGCACGGATCGGCCGCGTGAAACAGAACCTGATGGCCGATCTGATCGCCGTGGACGGCGACCCGACGTCGGACATCGGCGCGCTGCGCCGCGTCCGCTTCGTGATGAAGGGCGGGACGGTGTACAGGCCCTACGAAGCCTTGCGGCGGTAGACGACCTTGCCGTCGAAGATCGTCATCTCGACGGTCGTGCTGTCGAGACGCCGCGTCTTCGCGTCGAAGATGTTGGTCGAGAGCACCACGAGGTCCGCCAGCATTCCCGGCTTGATCGTGCCCTTGCGGTGATCGTCGAACGACGCCCAGGCGGCCCCGGACGTCCATGCGTTGATTGCCGACTTGAGGGGCAGCGATTCGTCGATCGTCGCGGTCTCCTCCGCCGATTCCGTCGTGGACGCGCGCGCCACCGCGGCGTTCAAGCCAGCCAGCGGATCCATCGGAAGGTTCGGCCAGTCGGTGCCGAAGGTCAGGCGGGCGCCGGCGGCGGCGAGCGACCGGGCGGGCCAGCCGAGCGGCGCGCGCTCCGCGCCAAGATTGCGGCCCCAGGCCTGGAGCCGTTCCGGCGCGGCATAGAGCGGCTGCAGCGAAGCAATCAGCCCCAACGTTTCGAAGCGCGGCAGGTCGTCGGGATCGACGATCTCGGCGCGCTCGACGCGATGGCGCCGTGGACGCGGCGGAGCCGCCGTCCGTCCCGCCGCCGATTCGAACGCGTCCAGCGCCATCCGCACCGCACGGTCGCCAGCCGCGTCGGCCGCGACCTGCACGCCCCGCGCGTCGAGCGCCGCCACGACCTCGTTCAGTTCGGCAGGTTCGAGATAGGTCAAGCCGGTCGCGGCGGCACGGCTCGCATACGGATTCAGCAGCGCCGCCGTGTGTGATGGGATCGACCCGTCGATCCGGATGCTGGCGGCGCCGGTTTTGAGCAGCGGGTCGTCGAAGAAGCGCTTCCCGGCCCGATCGATCGTCGCCAGGTCCGCGGCGCTGAGCGGCGCCGAGACGGGCAACACGACGTACACGCGGACGGTGAGCTCGCCGGCGCGGCGCGCGGCATCGTACAGGTCGAGGTCGTCGGCGGTTTCGCCGAACGTCTGCACGCTCGTCACCCCGTGTTCGTGCGCGTCACGAATCGCCAGGCGCAGCGCTCTCGCGCGCGCCTCCCGCGGCGCCGGCGGCATCGCCCGCGTCACCAGCGCGATCGCGCCGTCCTTGACGAGGCCGGTCGGCTCGCCACGCGCATCGCGCACGATCAGGCCATTGGGCGGCGTGGGCGTGCGCCTCGCGATGCCGGCCGCTTCGAGCGCCTTCGTATTCAGCCAGGCGGCGTGCCCGTCCTGCGAGAACGCGACGGCGGGCCGATCGCTGACCGCGGCATCGAGCTGCGTCCGCGTCGGGAGATCCGCGAACCGGTCGTAGGTCCACCCGTGCGCCACGACCCATCGCGTCGTCGTGTCCGCGGCGGCAAGACGCTCGTGCATGTCTTCGAGCGTCGTGGCATCGCCGAGATCGATCGCGTCGTGCGCAAGGCCGCCGGCGATGAGCGAGGTGTGCGCGTCGTCGAACCCCGGCAGCACCGCCGCGCCCCTGGCGTCGATCACCGTCGTCTGCGGGCGGCGGTAGCGGAGGATTTCGCGGTTGCTGCCGACGTGAAGGATCTTGTTGCCCCGGACGGCGACCGCTTCGGCCGTCGTACCCGCATCATCGGCGGCGTAGACCCGCGCGTTATGGACGATGAGATCGACCGGTCCGCTGTTGTCGTCGCGCTGCGCGCCGACGATCAGGCCCGCGATCAGGGTCGCCGCGACGATGGCGACGACGAGATAGGTGGTGAGACGCGCGGCCATGGCCCCTCCGGGCGAACGCCACTCCGGCGCGGCGCGGGAGCAGCGGCAGACCGCGCATTCTAGCACGCGGCTGCCGTCCGGCACGTGCTGCCGCATCCGTCGCGAGCTCTGCGCCGCGGCCATGGGCGCCGTCGATCAGGCATGGGACGCGAAGCAGCTCGGCGTCGCGGCGGCCTTGCACGTCATCCGGCCCGAGGTCAGCGCCGACCCGTACGCCGCGCGCGATGCTTCACGCGACAGCGCCTGCTGGCCCTCACGATGCGGCGCAATGACAAATGTGGGCGGTGCCCTGTGGCCTGCCACCAGGCGCAGCGGACGGACACTGGCGCGCTTTGGCGACCGGCACGCGTGCTACAGTTCCGGTCGGCTGGCACCGATGCGGTTTGCGATTCTTGGATCCGGAGCCGTCGGAGGCTATTACGGCGCGCGGCTCGCGCGCGCCGGGCACGACGTCACGTTCGTCGCGCGCGGCGCGCACCTCGCGGCCATCCGGGAGCGCGGGCTGCGCATTCACAGTCCGCTCGGCGATTTCACGATCGAGGCGCCGGCCGAGGACGATACCTCCCGTCTCGGGCCGGTCGACGTCGTCATCGTGGCCGTGAAGGCGTACGACAACGCGTCCGCGCTGCCGATGATCGGGCCGATGCTCGGCGACGGCACGACGGTGCTGACCGTCCAGAACGGCGTCGACAGCGTGTCGGAGATCGCGGCGATCGCCGGCGAAGCGCGCACGCTGGGTGGCACCACGTACATCGCGACCGCGCTCGAAGCGCCGGGCGTGATCGTGCAGACCGGGACGCACCGCCGGATCGTGTTCGGCGAAGTGTTCGGCGATCTCTCGAAGGTGAGCGATCGCGTCACCCGCGTTCGGGCGGCGATGCGCGAGGCCGACATCGAGGCGGACGCCGTCGCGGACGGTCGGATTCCGATCTGGGAGAAGTTCATCTTTCTCGCCACGCTGGCCGGGTTCACCGGCGCGGCGCGGCTGCCGATCGGGCCGGTCTGGGCGGATCCGTTCACACGCGCGCGCTTTCTCGAGGCGGCTCGCGAGATCGAGCGGATCGCGCGCGCCGAGGGCATCGCGGTGGCGTCCGATGTCGTCGATCGCATTGCGCCCTACGTCGAAGGGATTCCCGGATCGATGCGGTCGTCCCTGCTGATCGATCTGTCGCAAGGCAAGCGGATCGAGGTGGAGGCGCTGCAGGGCGCGGTGGTCCGCCGCGGCGCGCGCCTCGGGCTGCCGACGCCGATCATCGAGACGCTGTATGCGGTATTGAAGCTGCACGCGGCCGGCGACGCGAAAGCGGGACAGTCACAGTTATTCGCGCGTTGACCCGTAACTGTGAGTGTCCCCGTTCTTCATCGAGACGCTGTATGCGGTGTTGAAGCTGCACGCGGGCAGCGACGCGAAAGCGGGACAGTCACAGTTATTCGCGCGCTGACCCGGAACTGTGAGTGTCCCCGTTCCTACACCCGCAGCGCCATCAGCGTCGCATCGTCGAGCGCCTCGACGCTGCCCCGGAACGCGGCCACGTCGCGCTCGATCCGGCCGAGCACCGCGTCGATTCCACGCGCGTGCTCCTCGAGCAGAATCGCTTCCACCCGCTCCGCGCCGAACTGCTCGCCCTCGGCGTTCTCCGCTTCGACGAGGCCGTCGGTATAGAAGAAGAGCAGATCGCCCGGCGCCAGCGCGACCCGCTGTTCGCGGTAGCCGTGGCCGCTGAAGAGACCGATCGGCAGCCCCGTCGAGGAGAGGCGCTCGACGCGGCCGTCCGGGCGCAGCACGTATTGCGGATTGTGGCCGGCATTGACGTAGTGCAGCTCGTGCCGCTCGTCGAGGATCGCGAGGAACAGCGTCACGAAGACACCGCCCGGGGTCGTCGCATCGATCTCGCGGTCGAGCAGGTCGGTGAGCGACGCGAGGTCGGTCTGCAGCGGCAGGCGCGCGCGCAGGGTCGCCTGCACGTTGGCCATCAGCAGCGCGGCGCTCACGCCTTTGCCCGACACGTCGCCGACGAGCAGTCCGAGCCGCTGACCGGGCAGCTCGAAATAGTTGAAGAAGTCGCCGCCGACCTCGCGCGCCGGGAACGAGATGCCGCGAATCTCCGACGCGCCAAACCGCAGCGGCGCGCGCGGCAGCATCTCCGTCTGGATCTGGCGCGACAGTTCGAGCTCGCGGTGCAGCCGTTCCTGCTCCACGGCGATCGCCTGGTGCCGCTCCAGGTCCTGCGCCATCTGATTGAACGCGCGCGCGAGCTCCCCGAACTCGTCGGGCGACCTGACCGGCACGCGCGTGCGAAAATCACCGGCTGCGAGTTGCCGCACCCCCGCGGTGAGCGCGCGCAGCCGCTCGGTCATGCGATGCGAGATCGGGACGATGCCGACGATCGCCAGGCCGATGACCAGCAGCCCCAACGACAGGTTGCGCACCGACGCGCGGCGGATCTCACGTAAGGATTCGCCAAGCGGACGCGCGATGCCGAACGTCAGCCCCGATTCCTCCGTCCTGGTGACGACGACCCAATCGCCGACACGCTGCGGCTTGTCCGCGGCCGCCAGCTTGCCGACGCGCAGCGACTCCAGCGTGGCCTTCTGCGCGGGATCGGGCGTGTAGAGCGCGCCGCGGCGATCGATCGCAAACGGAATTTCCCCTTGATCGGACCGCGTGAGGGTGAGGATCGCGCCGAGCGTGCGATCCAGATTGAGATGGGCGCGCGCGCGGCCGAGTTCCCGTCCGTGGCGGCGCACCGGAATGGCGATCTCGCGCCCCTCCATCTTGACGGACAGCGGCGGGACCGAGGCCGCGGCCATGGCCGCGGCTGCCGCCTTCATGGCTTCCTTGCGTGCGATCGCGGCGTGCACGGAGTCGCGAATCGTCTTCTCCATGTCCGCGCGCGCCTCCGGCGTCATGACGCCGTTGGCTTCAATTTCCTTGCGCGTCTGCTCGAGGATGGCGCCGACGTCCACGACGATCGGCGGACGGCGGGGATCGGGCGGCTGCGGCGGGCCGGGCGGCCGCGGCGGTGGAACCTTCGCCGCCGCTCCGCTGATGTCGGCGGGCAGCGGCGGACTCATCGGCTCGAATTCCACGCGCTCGACGAGCGCGGCCGCATCGCCGAGCATCGGCCCCAGCTTCGCGCGCACCTCGTCGGGATTCGGGTTCGGCCCGGGATCGTCTGCGGAGGCCTCGAACAACCCCTCCATCCGGCGTCCCACATCGTCGGTGACCATCGCCATCCGGCGGCCGATATCGGTGGCGCTCTGCGTCGCTTCGCGCTCGACCGCGCGCTCGAAGGCGCGGACCGACGTCGTGTAGGAATAGAGCGTGACGGCGCTGAGCGGAACGACTGACAACAGCAGAAAGGCGAGAATCAGGCGCGTGCGGAGGGACATGAACGTCTTGACTGTAGCAGGTTGCCGCCCCGCGCGCGGGCGCCGCAACAAAAGCGCCGGCGCCTCGTGTCGTGGCAGCCGGGCAGCTCGAGGTCAGCTCGCCGGGATGCCGATCCGTCTGGATGTTCAGCCGATCGCCCTGCTGCAGCATGCGGCCGGTGAGGATCGTCCGCGCGTTGAGCGCGAGGCCGACGGTCGCCGGATCGACCACGACGCCTTTGTAGCGGAAGGTCAGGCTGCGCGGGACCACCCGCAGCCCGGGCAGCTGCGACAGGCTGTTGATGATGCTTTCCGTGATGCCGTCGGTGAGGTATTCAATCTGCTGATCGGTGCCGGCGTTCGTCAGCGGGAGCACCGCGAGCGACTTGCTGCCTTTCCGTGCTGCGCCACGGCCGCTCAACAGCCCGGCGGATCCGGTGCGCAGCGCGCGCAGGGCCATCGCGAGGTCGCGCGCGGACTCGAACCGCCGCGAAGGATGGCGGTCGACGGCGCGGGCGACGATCGCGGCGAGCTCCGGCGGCGCCGTCGGATCGAACCCGGCGACGTCGGGACGGCTCTCGTGCAGCACGCTGGCGATCACCTCCTGCGGCGTATTGCCGTTGAAGAGCCGCGCGCCGCTCAGCATCTCGTAGAGCACGCAGCCGAGCGCGAAGACATCGCTGCGGCCGTCGACGGTCTGCCCGAGCACCTGCTCCGGTGAGATGTAGCCGAACGTGCCAAGCACGATGCCGGGTGCGGTGCGCGCGAACGTCGGCTCGCCGGCGCCGGCAGCGGCCGACATGCGGTGCAGCGCGAGCCCGAAGTCGTGAATCTTGACTGCTCCGCTCGTCGTCACGAACAGGTTCTCCGGTTTCAGATCACCTCGTACTGCGCGAGTTTCAGGCCGGGGGAGAGCGGCACGTCTCGTTCAGGTCGCCTGGACGGCCCGGTATGCGGCAAAGCCGCCGGTGATGTTCGCGACACGCGGAACGCCTTCGCGCGCGAGCACGCTCGCGGCGAGGCTCGAACGCGTGCCGCCTTCGCAGATCGTCGCGATCGTGCGGTCGCGCGGCAGCGCCGCGGCGCGCGCCGCGACGCCGCCGACGGGGATGTTGATGGTCCCTTCGACGTGCCCGGCCTGCCACTCCGCCGCGCTCCGGACGTCGACGACGAGCAGATCGGAGGCGCCCGCCGGTGACACGAGCGCGCGGCGGAGCGCCGCGGCGGGGATCTGATCGATCGAGGCGATGGGCAGGCCCGCGGCGCGCCACGCCTCGATGCCGCCGGAGACGACGCCTTCGATGCGATCGACGCCGACGCGAAGCAGTTGAACCGCGGCGTCTGGTATCTGCGGCTCCGCGTCGGTGAACAGGATCACAGGCGTGTCGGGCGGCACGACCCACCCCGCCCAGTAGCCGACCCGGGGACCGAAGCCGATGTTGAGTGCCCCTTCGACGTGCCCGGCGCCGAAGCGCTCGGGCGCGCGAACGTCGATCACCAGCGCGCCGTCGGCGACCAGCGCGGCCGTGGCGCTCGCGCGAATCGCCGGCACGCGCGCGAGTCCCGCCGCAAGGCCGCGTACAGGGGGGCCCGCCTGATTGATGCGCTTCATGTCCGCGAAGTACGGCGGGGTCTCGGGCAGATCGGCGAGCACGCGGGCGACGAACTCGTCGCGGTCGCGCAGGCGAAGCCACGGGTTCTGCAGGCGCTCGCGGCCGATCGTCGAGGACGGTTCCTTGGCGATCCCCGCGCCACAGAGCGATCCCGCGCCATGCCCGGGATGGATCTCGATCGCGTCGTCGAGCGCGAGCACCCGCTGCACCGACGTGAACAACGCGGCTGCGAGCGCGCGGCTCTGTTCCGCGCCGGCGAGATCGGGGCGGCCCACCGCGCCGGTGAACAGCAGATCGCCGGTGAACAAACGGGAAGGCGCGTTCACGCCGTCGGCGAGCACGG
>JABFWM010000024.1 GCA_013362195.1 Acidobacteriota bacterium | reverse complement strand
GACGTGAGCGGCAGCCCGCTCGAGCTCTCCTCGAGGCGATGCAGCTTGGTCGACCCTGGAATCGGGACGACCCAGGGCTTCTGCGCGAGCCAGGGCGATGTGTGCCGGCGTCGCCCCCTTCGTTCACCGACGCCAGCGCTTACGGACCAATCAATCAGGCCAGCGGGATAATGGTGTGCGATCAGCAAAACGACCTACTGCGTCCACAGACGCAGTAGGTCGTTGGCACTTCATCACTTGTATCGGGACGGCGGGATTTGAACCCGTGACCCCCTGAACCCCATTGTGACGCGATAGAACTGTCAAGACAGGTAAAGTCGTGTGCTTTCGCAGCTTAGCGCACCTGACTACCTAGAGCATCGCCGAGGTTTTCGCGCCGATTAAGGCGCGAAACATACACCAACATACACCACCGAGCCGCGATCCAGCTGCGGCGTTGGCGGAGCTCGAGCGGCGAAGGGGCAGCGCGGTTGCGGCGAGCGTGCATTGGGCGACGGCGGCGATGGCACGCAGTAGTGCGGAGCGTCGATATTTCGAGAAGCGCAACCGGGGTGGCGAGTGAAGGCTACGCCCGCGAACGTGGTAGTTCAGTAGCGGGGACGCGCCACGGTGGCGTGCCGCTTCTGTTGCTCTGGCGCCCGTTGCGTCGGGCATTCTCCGTCTGGCGCTTTTCGCACCGGGCGATATGCTTCTTTCCAGCATGCGGCACGCTCGCTGGGTCCGCGCCTTCGCGGTCGTTTTCGGAGCCTGGTTCGCCGTCGTCCTCGCCGAACCGGCAGCGCTCCACGCATGCCCCCAGCATGGCGCGGCCCATGGGCGCGATACTGGCGCGCACGACGGGGCCGCTCACCACCATGGCGCCGACAGCGCTGCCCCGTCGTCGGCTCCGACGTCGCATCACCAGGGTTGCACCTGCATCGGCTTCTGCTGCGCGCCGGCGGTGACGGTCATCCCACCCGGGGTGACCATCGCGATCCTCGAGACGACGACGCATCGGCCCGAGACGGTGCGTCCTGCCCTGGCAGGATACCACCCCTCCGAGCCCGAGTACGCCCGCCCACCCTCGCAGGGCCCACCGCTCTCCCTCGCCTGACGACTTCGCGCGCAGCCGCCTGACAGGCCGCGTGCGCCGGCTCGCACGTCGCGGGCCGGCCCAACGTCTCGCCAAGAGAGCCCTGTGCCAACCCTTCGATTTATTCCAGGATGCGCGTGTGTCGCGCTTCCACTGTTCGTTCCCCTGCTTCTCGCCGCCCAGACCGCGTCGTCGGACGCGCGGCGCGACTCGCTGACTCGCGCGGACTCCGTCGCCCGGCTCGCGGCTGTCACCGTCGTCGCCACCCCCGTCGACCGTGCGGCACCCGGCGCCGCCACTCACGTGGACGCGGCGACCATTCGTCTCGTGCCGGCGCGCAGCCCCTACGAACTGCTCCGCCAGGCGGCCGGTGTGGAGGTCCACGAGCAGGGACAAGGGCCCGGCTTCGCCTCGGACGCCTCGTTGCGCGGCTTCTCGAGCGACCACTCGACCGACCTCGCCCTCTGGGTGGACGGCGTGCCGATCAACGAGCCGGTGAACGGCCACGCCGAGGGCTACAACGACTGGGCGGTGCTGTTCCCGGGCGGTGTGCAGGACATCGACGTGCTCCGCGGGCCAACGAGCGCGCTGTTTGGCAACTTCTCGCTCGCCGGCACCGTCAACGTGCGGACGCTGGAGCGCCTTCGCGGCACCGAGCTCACGCTCTCGGGCGGCTCATACGGGCGCGCCGAGCTGATGGCGCTCACCGGCATTGACCACGGGGCGGACGGCGGCGGTGTGCTGGGATTCCGGTACCAGCGCGAGAACGGCTTCCGGCCGAATGCGGGTTACGACGTGGCGCAGGGACACGGGCGACTCGTGCGCGACCTCCGACCCGGCGTCACGCTCGACGGGGGCGTCGAGCTGTACGGCGGCAACTGGAACTCCCCTGGGTTCCTGAGTGAAGACGAGTTCGCCCAGCACGCATATGATATTGTCTCCAATCCGACGGACGGCGGCTACAAGCGTCGCGCCCAGGAGCGCGTGAGCCTGCGCGTGCTGACGGGCGACATGCTGTGGCGCACGACGGCCTACGCGACCCAGGGCCGCTGGCAGCTCTTCCTCACCATCCCGCCGGCGGGCGGCATTTTCGAGGGATCGGGCAGTCAATCGGAGGAGGAAGATTCGCGCACGGGCTATGGTGTGACCAGCGCACTCACCTGGTCGCGCCTGAACGCGGCGGTCACGATCGGGGCGGAGTCGCGGTGGGACCGCTCGTCGTACGAGAGCTACTTTACGACGGCGCGTGCCCGCGACTCCGTGGCGACGGTCGTCACCGGACGCCAGCTCTCCGGGGCGCTGCTCGTGCAGTCGTACGCTGACGTGTCGGACCGCCTGCGACTCGACGCCGGTCTGCGGTACGACGCCCTCGGGACACGGTCTGCGCCGGACGGCGGCGACGTCGTCTCCGCAACCCACGGCGTGGTATCGCCCAAGCTCGGCGCGCTGGTGCATCTCACCTCCGCGCTCGGTGTCTACGCCAACGTCTCACGCGGCTTCCGTTCAGCGAATGGCGTGATCAGCGACCCGACGCTCACGCCGATCACGGCGTGGGCGTACGAGACCGGGCTGAAGCTCGAGGCCGATGCGGCGAGCGCGTCGGCCGCGCTGTTTCGCACGGATGTCAGCGATGAGCAGACGCTGAACCCGGTCACCCTCGTCGCGACGAATGGTGGATCGAGTCGCCGCCAGGGCGTGGAGCTCGACTGGCACGTACCGCTGGCCCTGTCGACGACCCTCTCGGGCGACTGGACCTTCACCGACGCACGCTATCGGAGCCTCGCTGCCGCGCCGGCGGATGGCGGCGGCGCCCCGGTCGTGCTCGATGGGCTGCGCGTCTTCAACACCGCGAGCTATGTCGGTGCGGCCGCGCTCGATCTCGCGCCGGCCGCGGGATCGTGGCGCGTTCGTGCGAGCGGCAACTGGGTCGGCCCCTATAGCCCCTTCGACGAGCCGGGTACGATCATTGGGGGTTACGGGCTCATGCACCTCAGTGGCATGGTTCCGGTGGGTGGTATCGAACTGGATGCTGGCGTGCGCAACGTGTTCGACCGCGCGTATGCAGAGTTGGTGGCGGGGCACATCGTGTCGCCTGGATCGCCGCGCACGGCGTACGTATCGGCGCGCGTGCGGATGTAGCGGAGGAGAGTGCGGGGCGGTGCGACGCCGTATTCCAACCGGCTCGCAATCGTCCGGAGAGTGTGTGTAGGCAAAAGCGCACCGCGAGGTCCCAGCTTCGGCCGTGGAGGACTCATGAGACTTATCCTCACCATCGCGATCGTTGCTCCGATCGCTTTCGCACCCGCACTGCGTGCGCAGCGGACCGATACCTCAACAGCGCCGGACACGACATGGCGCGTCCGCGTCCGCAACGAGGTGAACGCCGCCGAGCACCGTCGACGGGCGGCGCTCCTCGATCACGACGCAAATGCACTCGCGCACACGCTCGCTGAGGATTTCGTGGAAGTCACCCTGAACGGTGACCGCACGCGCGCCACCAACCTCGCCGACACGCGCGCGGGCCGCGTGAAGTGGATGCGGCTCGTCGTAACGGACGAGACGGTGACCATCTTCGACTCGCTCACGGCCGCAGTCGCCGGCGTTCTCGATGGCGGCGGGACATATGACGATCGGCCGTTCGCGCGCTATTCGCGCTTCCTTCGCGTCTACCTCAGGCGCGACGGGCAGTGGCGGAACATCGCCGCGGCCAACGTGCCATTGCCGCACGATTCAACGGGGGCGCCCAACGGTCGCAATGTCGCGGACACCTGCCGAGCTGCATCGAAAACGCCGTGAGCAGCCCAGCTCTGGAGACAGGCATTCTCCAGTCGCGACTAGGATCGTGTGCGTTGTCGATCGATGAGCGTACGCGTCATGAATAGCGGTGCCATCGCTCTCGCGAGTCAACAGCGACGCTTCGGGAATTACAACGGCCCCAGACGTCGAACGTCGTGGGGACCATTGCGGGACCGCTGCAACGCGAAAAACGGGCTGCCGAGCTCGGCAGCCCGTTTCCGCAACTATGATAATCACAGTGACTTCGTGAGCGGGCGACCGGACTCGAACCCGCGACGTCCAGCTTTGGAAGCTGGCCTGCGTCCGCGCCTACTTGCGGCTCTCCCGCGCCTTCTTGCCGAAGCAACGTGGGAGACCTGACCTGCGTTCAGGTGCGGCCGCGTTCAAATCCATCGTCATCGACGTACGCGATTGGTCTGCAACGTCTTGCGAGCCGCGCTGCACGCGTCGTGGCTCGCGCACGTCGCTCTCTCCGCCGCGAAATGGCGCAGAACATACACCAGAATTTGCGCGTCAGGCGGCCACGAAACCTGAGTATGCAGTGGTCATCGCCGCAAGCGCCTGCCGATCAATCAGTTATGTCGGCAGACCTGTGGTGTATGATTAACAAAACGACTTACGGCGTCCGCAGACGCGGTAAGTCGTTGTCGCTTCATCACTTGTATCGGGACGGCGGGATTTGAACCCGCGACCCCCTGAACCCCATTGTGACGCGATAGCGCGGTCCAGACGGCTAAGGTCGTGTGTTTTCGCAGCTTAGCGCGCCTGACTAGGTGCAGACTCGCGAACGGTTTGGCGCGGATTGAGGCGCGAAACATACACCAACCTACACCATCTCGGGTGCCGACCGCTCACGAGCTGGTGGCGCCTGCTCGCGCGCGCGTTAGGCGGCGAGGAGCGACCAGATCAG